>DASSEA010000086.1:0-2835 GCA_035696805.1 Casimicrobiaceae bacterium | reverse complement strand
GCGCGGCACTCGCGGGCGCCGCGCGAAGGGCGTCCTGCGATCGCTCGAGATTGTGCTGGTGTGCGATGTCGTTCACGTTTGCGATCAGGTACCGGCCAGGTCCGCCGCCTGCGCGACCGGGACCGCGTCGCTGCGCACGGGTGATGCTGGCGGCGCCGGCGTGCGCGCTCGAGCAGGCTGCTGCTCGGTCAGCACGCGCCATGAATCGTGTCGCGCGGCCGACGTCCACACCGCCCAGTGCAGTGCGGACAGCGCGGCGGGGTCGGCGAGCAATTGGTTCTTCTCGGCCGGCGTCAGGTGATCGATCCCGTCGTGCAGCGCGCGTTCCGCGAGGGCGGTGTTCATCAGCTCGCGCACGCGCCCCGCACCGGTACGGCCCGCCGCTTGCGCGCATAGCAGCGCATTGACGATGGGGTCGACGACGGCCGCTGCGAAGTTCGCCGGCGGCGGCGCGTGGTGCCAGTGGCGGCGCGTCGCGCGAATCACCGGTGGCGGATGCGATTCCTCGGGGATCAGGAAATATTTACGCCGCCGCAGCCGGCGCCCGATGCCGACGCCGCTCGTCAGCACGGACAACGGAATCGACAGGATCAGCGCCCCGACGACGGGCAGCAGCCACCACAGGTACGAGGGATTGAGCCACCACACGCTAGCGGCCCACGCAATGCCGACCAGCGTGTGCATGCCGTGGCGTGCGAACGCGTGACGCCACCTCGTTTCCGCATCTTCGCGCGGCGGCGACTTCCAGCGCACTGCGCGACCGGCCAGCGCCATCGTGACGAACTGCGTGTGGAACAGCATGCGAATCGGCGCAAGCAATGCGGAAAAGAGCATTTCGCCGGCGAGGCTCACGCCGAGATGCGCGCGGCCGCCGTGCGCGACGGGATCGGTGAGCGCGACGCGAAGCGCGGCCAGCACCTTGGGCAGGAACAACAGCAGCGCCGTGGCAGAGAAGAGCGCGATCGCCCATTCGGGGCGCCACTCAGGCCACAGCGGAAACAGCTGGTACGGCTCGACGAAATACTTCGGCTCGCGCAGCGTGTGGATCGCAAGCAGCACCGTCGACAGGATCAGGAACGTGAACCACAACGCCGCTGATACGTAGGCCATCACGCCTGTCATGAACACCGCGCGATGCGCCGGGTGCAATCCGCGCATCCAGAACAGGCGGAAGTTCATCAGGTTGCCCTGGCACCAGCGGCGATCGCGCGACAGTTCGTCGATCAGGTTCGGCGGCATTTCCTCGTAGCTGCCACGCAGGTCGTAGGCGATCCACACCCCCCATCCCGCGCGCCGCATCAGCGCCGCCTCGACGAAGTCGTGCGACAGGATCTCCCCGGAAAGCGCGCCGCGCCCCGGCAGGCGGCCGATCGCGCAGTACTGGATGAAAGGCGCGACGCGGATGATCGCGTTGTGCCCCCAGTAATGCGATTCGCCGAATTGCCAGTAGTGGAGTCCTGCCGTGAACAGCGGTCCGTATACGCCGGTCGCGAATTGCTGGACGCGTGCATACAGCGTGTCGCGCCCGGCGGCGCGCGGCGCCGTCTGGATGATGCCGGCGTCGGGATTCGCTTCGGCAATGCGCACGAGCGCGGTCAGGCATTCGCCGGTCATCACGCTGTCGGCATCGAGCACGATCATGTAGCGGTACTTGCGGCCCCAGCGACGGCAGAAGTCGGCGATGTTGCCGCTCTTGCGCTTGATCCGGTGCTGGCGCCAGCGATAGAACACGCGGCCGAAGCCGGCGACGTCGCGGCACAGCGCCAGCCAGGCATCGAGTTCCGCGACGCGCGTGTCCGCGTTGCCGGTGTCCGACAGGACGTAGAAGTCGAAGTGCGCGAGCGCTCCGGTCCGTGCGAGCGACTCGTAAGTGGAGCGGAGCCCTGCGAACACGCGCCGCACGTCCTCGTTGCAGATCGGCATGACGATCGCCGTGCGCGCGTCTTCGTGGATGTCGGCGGCGGACGTTCCGGCCTGCCGGTGCGAAATTGCGTAGCGGTCGCGGCCGCGGGCGAGCAGCCAGAAGCCGGCGAGCGCCGTCCAGAAGCCGGCCGAGATCCACGCGAAGAGCACGGCAAAGAGCGCAAGGATCGCCATTTCGAGCGGCTGGCGTCCGTGGTACGGAAGGATGCGCACCATGTAATCGGTCGCGATCACCGTCTGCCCGATGATCAGCACGGTGAGCACCAGGCGACGGCGCAACGCGTGGCCCCGCCAGCGGCTTCCGGGATCGTTTGCCGGCACTGCGTCGCCGTCATCGAAGTCGGGCTCGCTCGCGCGCGGCGAACGATCGAGCCACGCGTGCGGCGCCATCGGGCTTCGCGCGAGCCGCGGCGTCGTTTCGAGTCGCTCGCGTCCCTGCACGTCGCGCGTCACCGGCGGCGGCGCATTGTTGGCGGTTTCGCCGATGGCCAGGCGCAGGCGTGCACCGATCGTTGCATGCGCAGCGTTGGCTGCGGTTGCCGCATGCGCGGCGAGTGCTCCGTGTACGCGCGCGAGCGCGCGACCGATGGTCGCGCCGTGCGCGAGCGCGTCGGCGAACAGCAGCGCGCGCCGCTCGCCGGACACGGGCAGGCGGTTCAGGTAGCGCAACAGCGCGTCCGCAACCGCCGGCAACGTGTTCAATTGATCGGGAGGATGTAGCTCCATGTCTCGGAGAGCGTCGTGCTTCCCGTGCGCAGGAACGCGCGGAGTTCGCCGGGCTTCTTGTCGTCCTGGCGCTTCAAACGCAAAGCAAGTCGCCAGCCGCCCGTCACGTCGTTGCGGTAGGCGTTCGCTTCGAGGATCTCGACGTTGGCGTCCGCGCTCACGACACCTTGCACCGCGGCGTCGGCC
>DASSEA010000085.1:0-5098 GCA_035696805.1 Casimicrobiaceae bacterium | reverse complement strand
GGCTTCCGGCACCGTCAGCTCGCCGGCCAGCTTCACGTCCGATACCGTGTAGCGCGGTCCTTCGCTGATGTTGACGGTGATGTAGATGTCTTCCTTGTCGGGCGTGATCGAGACCTGCGTGGACTCGACCGCGAACTCGAGATACCCGCGGTCCTGGTAGAAGCTGCGCAGCGCCTCGAGGTCGGCCTGCAGCTTCTGCTTGGAATACTGGTCGTTCTTCGTGTACCAGGTGAGCCAGCCGGGCGTGGTCAGCGTCATCTGGTCGAGCAGCTGCCGCTCGGTGAACGCCTTCGCGCCGACGATGTTGATGCGCGCGATCTTCGCGGGCTCGCCCTCTTCCACGCTGAAGTTGATCGCGACGCGGTTGCGCTCCTGCGGCGTCACCGTCGTCTGCACGTTCGCGGCGTACTTGCCGCGGGTGATGTATTGGCGCTTCAGCTCCTGCTCCGCACGCTCGAGTGCGGAGCGATCGAAGATGCGCGCTTCGGCAATGCCGATGTCCTTCAGCGCCTTCTTGATCGTGTCGGTGTCGAATTCCTTGTTGCCGACGTAGGTGATCGAACTGATCGTGGGGCGTTCCTGCACGGCGACGACCAGCACGTCGCCTTGCGCTTCCAGGCGCACGTCGCGGAAGAAGCCGGTGGCGTACAGCGCCTTGACCGCGTCCGAGATGCGCTCGTCGGTGACGCGATCGCCGACCTTGATCGGCAGGTAGTTGAAGATCGTGCCCGCCTCGGTGCGCTGCACGCCCTCGACGCGGATGTCGCGGACGACGAACGGCTCGACGGCCCATGCATAGCATGAGAGCGCCGACGCGACGAGACCCGCGACGAGCGCGGGAATCGGCATGCGGGCGCGGTTGCGCCGCGCGGTGCGATCAGAACAGGCGGGAAACGTCATTGAAAAGCGCCAGGGCCATCAGGACGGCGAGCATCGCCATGCCGATGCGCTGACCGACCTCGAATGCACGGTCGGATACGGGACTGCCTTTGATAATTTCGGCGAGATAATACAGTAAATGCCCGCCATCGAGTAACGGCACGGGCAACAGGTTCAACACACCGAGGCTGATGCTGATGAGCGCGAGGTAGCTCACGAACACCAGCATGCCGGCCTGAGCCGACTGCCCCGCGATGTCGGCCATCGTCAGCGGGCCGCTGATGTTCTTGAGCGATGCATCGCCGGTGACGATGCGTCCCAGCATGCGCACGGTGAACGCCGACAGCTCCCACGTCTTGCGTGCGCCCTGCAAAAGCGATTCGCCGACGCCATAGCGAACGACGACCGTCGCACGCTCCGCGACGTCGGGGTCGATGCGCAAGCGTACGCCCGCGAGCCCGATACGCCGCCCGTTCTGCTCGACTGCTTCGACCGTCACCGGGAGTTCGAGCGTCGCGCCGTTGCGCTCGATGCGATACGTGACCGTTCCACCCGGCTTGGCGTTGGTGACGGATGCAACATCGCTCGGCGATCGCGTCGGCGTGCCGTCGACGGCGAGCACCCTGTCGCCGGCGTGCACGCCTGCGCGCTCGGCGGGCTTCCCCGGCACGACCTGCTCGACGATCGGCGGACCCAGATCGGCGCGAAGGCCGAGCACCGCGAGCGGATTGGCTTCCCAGTCTTCGGTGTCGAGGCCCGCGAGCGACAAGCGGCGCACGACGGGCTCGCGCGGGACGTTGTCGCGAGCAAGCGACACATCGACCGCTTCGCTGCCCTGCGCGCGAACGATGCGCCAGCGCAACTCCTGCCAGCTGCCGACGGGTTCGCCGTCGACGGCAACGACGCGGTCGCCGGCGCGAATGTCGGCGGCCGCCGCTGCGGTCGACGGCGGCGGCTCCGCGAGCAATGCGTGCTGGCCGGGTATGCCCGCCGCGTACGTTCCCGCGAACAGCACAACCGCGAGGAGCAGATTGGCGAACGGTCCGGCGGCGACGATGGCGATCCGGCGCCATACCGACTGCCGGTTGAACGCGCGCGGAAGGTCGGCGCGGTCGACCTGGCCCTCGCGTTCATCGGCCATCTTCACGTATCCGCCGAGCGGAATCGCGGACAGCGCCCATTCGGTTTGATCACGGCCGAACCGACGCGACCAGACGAGCCGGCCGAACCCCACCGAAAAGCGCAGGACCTTGACGCCCGCGAGCCGCGCGACGACGTAATGGCCGAGTTCGTGGAACACGACGAGCACGCCGAGCGTGATGGCGAACGCGATGATCTTGTAAAGGGTGGCGATCACTTGCGGGTATCAGGTAGCAGATAGCAGAGGACGGAGGCGGCGGCGTGTCCGGTGGCGCGGTCCGTGCCGCGGTGTTCGGTGGCGGAGGGACGAAAGCGCGCTCGGACGCAAAACGACAGGGTGCGCATCACCTCGGCAGGAGCACTTGCGCCGCCAGCGCCGCGGCCGGCATCGCCGCGAGCAACGCATCCGTTCGATCCAGCACGCCGCCGTGACCCGGCAGCAGCGTACCGCTGTCCTTGACGCCCGCACGGCGTTTCAGCAGCGACTCGTGCAGGTCGCCGACGATCGACAACGCCGTCAACACGACGACGAACGCAATCCACGCGATGGTCGTCGCGAAATCGACGCGCGTGACGCCGAAGCGGCCCGCAAGCGGCACCAGCAGCAAAGCATAGATCACGACGGCAAGCATGCCCCCCGCAGCGCCTTCCCACGACTTGCCGGGACTGATCCGCGGCGCGAGCTTGTGACGCCCGAAGCGACGGCCCGCGAAGAATGCCGCGGTATCGGCGATCCACACGATGGCCATCGCTGCGAGTACGAACCAGGGCGATCGCGCCTGCATGTCGACGAGCGCGACGAACGTGCCGACCAGCACGACCCACGCGGTCGCTCCGCGGGCGATCGACTGCCGCGGCTGCCAGTCGAACAGGACCGAAGGCGTTCCGATGGCGAGCCAGAACAGCGTGGCGATGCCACACGCAATCAGCACGACACGGTCGGGCCACCCCTCGCTTGGCAGCGGCGTGGCGGTCACGAGCAACGCGCAGCCGACAACGACGGTCATCGCGACCAATGTCCACGCGCCGACGCGGGTCAAGCCGATCAGTTTCGCCCATTCGAACGCCGCCGCCGCCACGACGATGAGAATGGCGACCCCGAACGCCCACGGCGACAGCAGGAACAGCGCCGCGAGAACCGCTGCGATCAGGATCGCGGCGGTGACGACGCGGGTGGCGACGACGGAGGGCACGCAGGCGACCCGAAGCGGCGCTCACGCGTCCTGTACCTGCGCCTCGTTTCGCACCTGCACCTGCTCGCTCGTGCGGCCGTAGCGGCGCTCGCGCGTCCCGTACGAATCGATCGCGGTGCGCAGCGCAGCCGCGTCGAAGTCGGGCCACAGCAGGTCGGTGAAATACAGCTCGGTGTAAGCGAGCTGCCACAACAGGAAATTGGAGATGCGCTTCTCGCCCCCTGTGCGAATGAAGAGATCGGGCTCGGGGGCATGCGCCATCGCGAGATACGGCTCGAGCGCCTCCGGCACGAACGTGGCGTCGCGCGCGATCGACTCCGGATGTGCGGCGAAATAGCTGCGGGCCGCCTGCGCGACGTCCCAGCGGCCGCCGTAATTCGCGGCGATCGTGAGCGTCAATCGCCGGTTACCCGCCGTCAGCGCTTCACCGGCGGCGATCAGGTCGCGGATGCGGTGATCGAAGCGCGCGGTGTCGCCGACCACCTTCAGGCGAATGCCGTTCGAATGCAGCTTCGCGACTTCGACGTCGAGCGCGCGCGCGAAGAGATCCATCAGGATCGACACTTCCTCCGGCGGACGCCGCCAGTTCTCGCTGGAGAACGCGAACAGCGTCAGGTATTCGACGCCCTGCTCGATCGATGCGCGCACTGCCGCGCGCACGGCTTCGACGCCCTTGCGATGGCCGGCGACGCGCGGCAGCAGGCGCTTGTTCGCCCAGCGGCCATTGCCGTCCATGATGATCGCAACGTGGCGCGGCTTGGGGCGCGCGTCGGGGATGATTCGCGTCGAACTGGCAAACATCAGATTGCCATGAGGTCGGCTTCCTTGGCCTGCAGCAGCTGGTCGATCTCCGCGATGAAGCGGTCGGTCAGCTTCTGCAGATCGTCGTGCGCCCGACGCTCCTCGTCTTCGGAGCATTGTTTGTCTTTCGAAAGTTTCTTGAGCTGCTCGTTGGCGTCACGGCGCACGTTGCGGACGGCGATCTTCGCGCCCTCCGCTTCCTTGTGGACGACCTTGATCAGTTCCTTGCGGCGCTCCTCGGTCAGCGGAGGCATCGGCACCCGGATCAGGTCGCCCGACGTTGCAGGGTTTAGGCCGAGATCGGAATCGCGGATCGCCTTCTCGACGACCGGGATCATCTTCTTCTCCCACGGCTGCACGCCGATCGTCCGCGGATCGGCAAGCGTGACGTTCGCCACCTGCGAGAGCGGCATCGACGTGCCGTAGTAGTCGACGTGAATGTGATCGAGCAGTCCGGTGTGCGCGCGGCCGGTGCGAATCTTCGCGAGGTCGGCCTTCAGCGTCTCGATCGAACGGTGCATCTTCTGGTCGGCGGTCTTCTTGACGTCGCTGATCATGGCGAGTCCTAGCAGTGCACCAGCGTGCCTTCGTCCTCGCCGAGCACGACGCGCTTCAACGCGCCCGGCACGAAGATCGAAAACACCTTGAGCAGCATGTTCTGGTCGCGGCACAGCGCGAGCGCCGTCGCGTCCATCACCTTCAGGTTGCGGACGATAGCCTCGTCGAACGTCAGCGACTGGTAGCGGCGCGCCGCATCGTCCTTCAGCGGGTCCGACGTGTAGACGCCGTCGACCTTGGTCGCCTTCAGCACGATGTCGACGCCCATCTCTCGACCACGCAACGCCGCGGCCGTGTCCGTGGTGAAGAACGGATTGCCGGTACCGGCCGCAAAGATGACGACGCGGTGTTCTTCCAGATGCCGCAGCGCGCGGCCGCGGATATAGGGCTCGGCGACCTGGTCGATGCGCAGCGCCGATTGCACGCGCGATTCGACGCCCGCGCGGCGCAGCGCGTCCTGCAGCGCGAGCGCATTCATCAGCGTGGCGAGCATGCCCATGTAATCGGCCGTCGCGCGATCCATGCCG
>DASSEA010000084.1:0-3712 GCA_035696805.1 Casimicrobiaceae bacterium | reverse complement strand
ACGGGCACCAAGACGCCTGAGCAGGCACTGAAGGACGCCCAGCGCGAGGCGGTTCGGCTCCTGCGCAGTTACAAGTAACGCCGCGCATGACGCGAACGCGCGAGTGGCTGTACGCGTGGCTTTTGTTGCTGCCCGCGGCCGTGCTGCTCGCGCTGTTCACGCATTATCCGGCCGTCGCGAACCTGTGGCACAGCGCCTACTCGACGCCGCGCGGGTCGCGACCGTCGCGCTTCATCGGCCTCGAGAATTACCGCGCATTGATCGACGACCCGATCTTCTGGCAGGCGCTTTCCAACAACGTCTGGTACGCGCTCGGGACGATCCCCGCGTCGATTGCGCTCGCGCTGCTGATGGCGGTATGGGTCAACGAGCGCCTGCCGGGACGGGGCTTCCTGCGGCTCGCCTATTTCACGCCGACGGTGCTGCCGATGATCGCCGTCGCGAACATCTGGCTTTTCTTCTATACGCCGGGTTACGGTTTGCTCGAGCAGTTCTCCGGTTACTTCGGCTTCGCCGGTCACAACTGGCTCGGCAGCAAGAACACTGCGCTTCCTGCGCTGATGGTCGTGACGATCTGGAAGGAAGCCGGCTTTTTCATGATCTTCTACCTGGCGGCGCTGCAGTCGATGTCGCCGCATCTGGCCGAAGCGGCGGCGATCGAAGGTGCATCGCGCCGCTATTTCTTCCGCCGCATCACGCTGCCGCTGCTGATGCCGACCACGCTGTTCGTCCTCATCAATGCGGTGATCAATGCGTTCCGGCTCGTCGATCACATCGTGGTGATGACGCGGGGCGGCCCGGACAACGCGACGAAGCTCCTGCTCTACTACGTCTTCGAGATTGGATTCAGGTATTGGGACTCGTCGTACGCGGCCGCGTTGACGATGGTGCTGCTGACGCTGCTCGCGACGCTCGCAATCCTGCAGTTCGCGTTCCTCGAACGTCGTACGCATTACCAATAGATGGTTGAAACGGCCACGGGCGTCTACGCGCCGCACGGTGTCGCGCGTTCGCTCGAAACGATCGCCGCGTGGGTGCTCGGCGTCCTGTGGATACTGCCGCTCGTCTATGCGTTCTGGACGGCATTCCACCCGTCGGCGTTCTCGACGCGCTTCGTGGCGAATGCGCCGCTTACGCTCGAGAACTTCGTCAAGGCCTGGCATGCCGCGCCGTTCGCGCGTTATTTCGCGAATACCGTCGTCCTCGTCACGATGGTCCTCGCGGCGCAGCTCGTGCTGGTGACGCTGGCCGCGTACGCGTTCGCGCGCTTCGACTTTCCGGGGCGCAACGTCGCGTTCGCGCTGGTGCTGGTGCAACTGATGATCATGCCGGACGTGCTGATCGTCGAGAACTACCGGACGATGTCATTGCTCGGCCTGAAGGACACGATCCTGTCGATCGGCTTGCCCTACATGGCGAGCGCCTTCGGCATCTTCCTGCTACGGCAGACGTTCAAGACGGTGCCGCGGGAACTCGACGAGGCCGCGCGCGTCGAGGGCTGCTCGCCGCTGCAGACGCTGTGGAAGGTTTACGTGCCGCTCGCGCGGCCGACGTATCTCGCGTATGCGCTGGTGTCGGTGTCGTACCACTGGAACAACTTCCTGTGGCCGCTCATCATCACCGATTCGGTCGAGTCGCGACCGGTGACCGTCGGCCTGCAGGTGTTCTCGTCGACCGACCAGGGCATCGACTGGTCGATCATCTGCGCGGCCACGCTGTTGACGACGGGTCCGCTGCTCATCGCGTTCCTGCTCTTCCAGCGGCAGTTCGTGCAGTCGTTCATGCGTGCCGGCATCCGCTGACGCGGGCGGCCGCGCGTGGTCCGAGGTGCGAACGTCCGGCAGCACGGAACGTCGGCGCCAGGCTGTTCCATGGCTGGCGGCGGCCGCGTGCGCCGGCATCGCGATCGCCGTGTTCTACCCGGGCCAGTTCGCGTTCGATTCCGCGAACCAGTGGTGGCAGGCGCGCACCGGCCGCTTCGGCAACGCGTCGCCGGTGGCCATGGTGGCCGTGTGGTCGGTGCTGCTCGACGTCACCGGGAATCCGGCATCGCTGTTCTGCCTCAACGTCCTCCTGTACTGGATCGGACTCGCGCTGTGCGTGACCGTCGTGGCCGAACGCGCGCGCGTACGGGTCGCGTTGCTGGTCTCGATCGGCCTGCTGCCGCTCGGCCTCGCGCAGATGGCGCACGTGCTGACGGATGCTCACGTCGCGGCGGTCATGGTGCTTGCGACCGGCCTGCTTGCCGTCGGGCTCGCATCGCGACGTCGAACGGTTCTCGTGCTATGCGGTGCCGCGCTCGTGTATGCCGGCTGCATTCGCTACAACGCGCTCGCGGCGGTCGTGCCCTACGCGGTCGTGCTGGCGCACGCCTGGTCGCCCGTCGCGCGCCCGCGGTGGCAACCGCCGGTGATTGCGATCGCACTCGTCGCTTCGCTGACGCTCACCGTCGCCACGCTGCTCGACCGCAGCCTCGTCCGCGAGCGGATCAGCCTGTGGCCGACGCTCGCGCTGTGGGACCTTGCAGCCGTTTCCGTGGATCGGAACGCGCTGCTGCTGCCGCCGTTCACGCATGGCGAAGGCCTGACGGTCGACGAACTCGTTCGAACCGGCGCGTTCAATCCGTCGGCCAACGTCTTCCTGTTCGACCGCTCGCACTCGGGCATGCGCGATGGCTACGGCTTTCCGTATTCGAGGGACGAGCAGCGAGCGCTGGCGCGCGCATGGTTCGATGCGGTGCGCGAGCATCCTGGCGCATACGCTCGCCATCGGCTCCGCACGTTCGCGTTGATGATCGGCCGGCATGAGGGTCCGGTCCACGGCGTCGTCTATTTCCAGAGCCGCATCGCGTTCCGGGACAATCCCCCGCTCCCGGAGCCCCTGATGCCGCGCGCGCAGGCAGCTTTCTACCGCGTCGCGGCCGAGCTCGCTCCCGGGTGGTCGTTCGCGGCGCTTCCATACCTGGTCGTGGCGCTCGCCGCCGGCGTCATCGGCTGGAAGCGCCGCAGTCGCGCGAACGGCCGCGTGGCGCTGGCCGCCGCAGTCTCCGCATTACTATACGCAGCGAGCTACGTTCCGCTGGCGCCCGCGGCCGACTTGCGTTATCTGACGTGGCCTATCGTTGCGGCGCCGATCGCGGTGGCGTTCGCACTGTCCCGCGCCCGTTCCCGCTGACCCGTGCTCTTCAACAGCCATGCGTACCTGATCTATTTCCTGCCGATCGCGGCGCTCGGCTTTTTCGCGTTCGGGAGGAATCCGCGGTGGGCGGTCCGCTGGCTCGTCGCGACGTCGCTGTTCTTCTACGCGTGGTGGAATCCGCTCCACCTGCCGCTTATCCTGGCGAGCATCGCCGCGAACTTCGCGTTCGCGCGGCGCATCGAGCACGCCGTGCATCGCAAGCGCTGGCTCGTCGCCGGCATCGCAGCCAATCTCGTGCTCCTCGGCGTCTTCAAGTACGCGGATTTCATTCTGCGCACGCTTGCACAAGCCGGCCTGGTTCCCCTCGTGCAACTCGATCTCGCGCTGCCGCTCGGCATCAGTTTTTTCACGTTCACGCAGATCGCATTTCTCGTGGACGTCGGGCGCCGCAAGGCGGCCGAACCGAGCGCCGACAACTACGCGCTGTTCGTGACGTTCTTCCCGCACCTGCTGGCGGGGCCGATCATCCATCACAGCGAAATGATGCCGCAGTTCGCATCGGCGACGAACAAGC
>DASSEA010000083.1:0-2413 GCA_035696805.1 Casimicrobiaceae bacterium | reverse complement strand
CCATAGACGATGTACGAGTGACCGACGACCCAGCCGATGTCGCTCGTGCAGAACATCGGCTCGCCCGGGGCCAGGCAGAATATCCGCCGCATCGACGACGCCAGCGCGACCGCATAGCCGCCCGTGTCGCGCTGGACGCCTTTCGGCAGGCCGGTCGTGCCGGACGTGAACAGGATGTACGACGGCTCCGACGACTCGAGCCATTCGCAGGGGACGCGCGCGCCGGCATGCTGGCGCCGCAGCGTTGCGTAATCGACATCGCGGCCCGGCTGCACGGCCATGTCGCCGTCGAGCCCGCGGTTGACGATGATCACGTGCTTCGGCGGATGGCGCGCGATGCGCAGCGCCTCGTCGACGAGCGGCTTGTACGCGATGACCTTGCCGCTGCGCATGCCGGCATCCGCGGTCACCATCACCTTCGGCCGCGCGTCGTCGATGCGCGTCGCGAGGCTCGCCGCCGCGAAGCCGCCGAACACGACCGAATGGATGGCGCCGATCCGCGTGCACGCGAGCATCGCGAACACGGCTTCGGCGATCATCGGCATGTAGATCAGCACGCGATCGCCGCGCGCGACGCCCTGCGCCTTCAGCATTGCGGCAACGCAGTTGACCTCGTCGTGAAGTTCGGCGTACGTGTACTGCGCCTGCTGATCGGTCTCGGTCGAGATGTAGATCAGCGCGGGCTGGCCGGCGCGTGCGGCAAGATGGCGATCGACCGCGTTGTGGCAAAGGTTGGTGCGCCCGCCGACGAACCATTTGGCGAAGGGCGGCCGCGAATAGTCGAGAACCGACGCGAACGGCGTCTGCCAGTCGACGAGCCCCGCCTCGTCGCGCCAGAATGCATCGCGATCGTCGATCGACCGCCGGTGGAATTCCGCATACGTCGTCATGGGCGCCTGATCCCCGATGTCACTGGTCTTCGATCCAACCCCTGCTGCCCGATCCTGATCCCCGATCTACGGGTGGCTGTCCATGCCCACCCTCACCACCGTGCGTCCGCGCGCCATGCCCTTGAGATACGCGTCGAAATGCGTCGGCAGCTCCTCGAAGTCGATCGTGCGCACTTCATCGTGCACGCGATCGGGCCGCCAGTCGACGGCGAGCTTGTTCCAGAGCGTCTGCCGCAGCGACATCGGGCAATTCGCGCTGTCGGTGCCGAGCAGATGCACGCCGCGCAGGATGAACGGGGCAACCGTCGTGTTGAGCTTCATGTCCGCGGCGAGACCCACCGCCGCGACCGTCCCTGCGATCTTGGAGGTTGCGAGGAGCCACGCCAGCACGTCGCCGCCGAGGTTGTCGACCGCACCCGCCCACGTCGCCTTTTCGAGCGGCCTGAGGTTCGCAAGCTCGAGCGACGAGCGCAGCATCACGTCGCGTGCGCCGATGCGCCGCAGGTAATCGGCTTCGCGCTGCTTGCCGGTGATCGCGACGACGTCGTAACCCTGCTTCGCGAGGATTTCGATCGCGACCGACCCGACACCGCCGGTCGCACCGGTCACTGCGACCGGCCCGGCCGCCGGCGTCAGGCCGTTGTGCTGCATGAGGTGCACGGCGAGCGCGGCGGTGAACCCGGCCGTTCCGAGCGTCATCGCGTCGAACGCCGTCATGCTCTCCGGCCGGCGCACGATCCAGTCGCCCGGCACGCGCACGTACTCGGCGTAGCCGCCGTCGTGCGACACCCCGAGCTCGTAGCCGGTCACGATGACCTTGTCGCCGCGCTTCCAACGCGCGTCCTTGCTCGACTCGACCGTTCCCGCCATGTCGATGCCGGCGACGGTCGGGAACTTGCGCATGATCTTGCCGGCGCCGCCGTGGGAAAGCGCGTCCTTGTAGTTGATCGACGAATACTTCGTGCGGATCACGACGTCGCCCGGATCGAGATCCTCGAGCGACAGGTCCACGAAGCGACTGGACACGACCTTGTCCTGTTCGAACGTGCGGTACGCCTTGAATGTCTGCACCGGAGTCTCCTTGCAATGAGCGGCGATGAAGGGATGCGTTACGTCGACGCGGTCGAAGCGTCGCCGGCGGTGACGTGCGGAAGCGCCATGTAATCGTGCGTGCGCATTTCGATCAGGCGGCTGACCGTGCGCGGAAATTCCCATGCGTTCGGCCCCTCCCGGTACAACGCGTCGGCCGGCACGGCGGCGGAAGCCACGAGCTTCACGCGATGATCGTACAGGATGTCGACGAGCCAGGTGAAGCGGCGCGCCTGGTCGGCCGTGTCCGGCCCCATCGCCGCGATGTTCGACAGGAATACGACGGCGAAACGGCGCGCGAGTTCGAGATAGTCGCGCTGCGACCGCGGGCCGTCGCAGAGCGCGCGGAAATCGAACCAGATCATGCCGCCCGCGCGCATCCGCGTCGGAATCGCGCGCCCCTCGATCACGAGCTGCGACGTTTCGTTGGGGCC
>DASSEA010000082.1:0-2998 GCA_035696805.1 Casimicrobiaceae bacterium | reverse complement strand
TGCATGCGCGTTCGCGATGATGTTCGCGGTCGGCCTTGCCGAGCGCGGCGCGTTCAGAGGCGATGCATTCGTGGCGTGCAGCGCCGTCGCGCTGGGCATCCTCGTCGCGACCTTCACGTTCTATCCGGTGCTGACGGTTCTCGTGCAGGCCTTTCAGGACGCACAGGGCGGCCTGTCCCTGCGTGCGTTCGCCGATCGCATGCTCACGCCGAAGATCTGGAGCCTCGCGTGCATAGCGGGCGGATCACGCTGCGGCATTGCCTGGAACACGCTGGTTCTCGCGCTGCTCTGTGCCGTTCTGTCGACGGGCCTCGGACTCGCGTTCGCGCTGATCGTCACGCGTACACGGTTTCCCTTCAAGCGGTCGCTTCGCGCGTTGTCGATCCTGCCGATCATCACGCCGCCGTTTGTCATCGGCCTCGGCCTGATCCTGCTGCTCGGCCGCTCGGGCCTCGTGAACCAGCTGCTCGAGTGGGCGTTGCATATCGAGCCCACGCGCTGGATCTACGGGCTTCAGGGCGTACTCCTCGCGCAGGTATTCGCGTTCACGCCCATTGCATTCCTGGTGCTGTACGGCGTCGTCGAAGGGGTCGCCCCGTCGATGGAAGAAGCGGCGCAGACCCTGCGCGCGAATCGCTGGCGCACGTTCGTCGACGTGTCGCTGCCGCTGATGCGGCCTGGACTCGCCAATGCGTTCCTCATCACGTTCATCGAGTCGATCGCCGACTTCGGTAATCCGCTCGTGCTCGGCGGCAATTTCGGCGTACTGTCGACGGAGGTGTTCTTCTCGTTCGTCGGTGCCCAGCTCGACCAGGGCCGCGCCGCAACGCTCGGCATCCTGCTGCTGCTGTTCGCACTCGCGGCGTTCGTCGTGCAACAGCGTGTTCTCGGTCGCAAGGCGTACACGGCGGTGGCCGGCAAGGGCGACATCGGATTGCCCACGCCGTTGCCGGCGTTCGTACGCGGGCTGTCGTACGCGGTCGCGCTGCCCTGGATCGCGTTGACCCTCGTGATTTATGCGATGGTCGTCACCGGCGGTTTCGTCGAAATCTGGGGCCGCGATGCAACACCGACGCTGCGGCATTACGCGAACGCCTTCCTGATCGAATGGGGGCCGCATGGCGTGATCTGGTCGGGCGCCGCGTGGGATTCGTTCTGGACGACGCTGCGTCTGTCGGCGATCGCCGCGCCGCTGACCGCGGCCCTGGGACTTCTTGCCGCCTACCTGCTCACGCGCCAGCGATTCGCGGGTCGCTCGGCGCTGGAGTTCGGCACGATGCTGTCGTTCGCCATTCCGGGAACGGTGATCGGTGTCTCCTATATTCTCGCGTTCAACGTGCCGCCGATCGAAATCACCGGTACCGCGATCGTGCTCATCGTATGCAATGTCTTTCGCAATCTGCCGGTCGGGGTTCGCGCAGGGATGGCGTCCATGGCGCAGATCGACCGCAGCCTGGACGAAGCGTCGGCGACGCTGGGTGCGACAGGATCGCAGACCTTGCGCGCGATCCTGTTGCCGCTGCTGAAGCCCGCCGTCGTGGCGGCGCTCGTGTACAGCTTCGTCCGCGCGATGACAACGGTATCCGCGGTGATCTTCCTGGTTTCGGCGCAATACGAATGGGCGACGACGTACATCATCAATCGCGTGGTGAACGGCGATTACGGCATAGCGATCGCATACAGTTCGGCGTTGATCGCGCTGATGATCGTCGTGATCGCGTTGATTCACATGCTCGTTGGCGAACGCCGGCTTGGCCGCCGCACGCAGGTTCCCGCACGGGGCAAGTTGCCGAACATAGCCCAGCTCGGAACGACAGGCGCATGAGCGTGACGACCGGCGGCACGGCATCGCGCTTCGCATCGAGTGTTCGTCGATGGCCGTGAAAGCCGGCGCGATCGAAGTCGATCAGGTCACCAAGCGGTACGGAGACGTGCTGGCCGTCAATCGCGTTTCGTTTGCGATCGCTCCCGGAACGCTGGTGACGCTCCTCGGACCCTCGGGCTGCGGCAAGACGACGACGCTGCGCCTGATCGCCGGGCTCGAGCTCCCGACGCTCGGCACGATCCGCATTGCCGATCGCGACGTGACCCACGTGCCGGCCGCGGAGCGCGACGTGTCGATGGTATTCCAGAGCTATGCGTTGTTCCCGCACATGGACGTGCTGGAAAACGTCCGCTACGGTCTCGTCGTGTCGGGGATGCCGCGCACGCATGCCGACGAGCGCGCACGCGCGACGCTGGATACCGTCGGCCTGCGCGGCTACGATGCGCGACTGCCTTCCGAGCTCTCCGGCGGCCAGCAACAGCGCGTTGCGGTCGCGCGTGCGCTCGTGCTCGAGCCGTCCGTGTTGCTGTTCGACGAACCGCTCTCCAATCTCGACGCGCGCCTGCGCCGCCAGATGCGCGGGGAGATTCGCGAACTGCAGCAGCGCCTGTCGTTGACCGTCGTGTACGTGACGCACGACCAGGCCGAAGCGATGGCAGTGTCGGACCGCATCATCGTGATGAACCGCGCTACCATCGCGCAGGAGGGCTCGCCGCGGGAGCTCTACGAGAGCCCCTGCGACCCGTTCGTCGCGAGCTTCATGGGCGAAGCGAATCGCATGCGCGGCGTTCTCGCGCATCGTAACGGCGCGCAGGCGGACGTAACGCTCGGCACGACGACGTTGTCGCTTCCACACCGCGGATTGCCCGACGGCGACGTCGAGGTGTCGATCCGGCCGGAATCGATCCAGTTGAAGCCGCCGGGAGCGACCGCGCTGTCGGGTACGATCCGCAAGGCCGCGTACCTCGGCAGCATCATCGAATACACGCTGGAGAGCTCGCTCGGTGAACTGTTTGCGGTTTCGACCGCGGTCGAGCGACCGTTCGCGGTGGGCGACGGCGTGTCCATCGAGCTTGCGCGGCATGGTGTCGTGCTGATTCCGCCGGAGGCATCGGGGTGAAACGCGTTGCCATGGTTGCGCGCATCGAATTCGCCACCGAGCTCGCACGCGAG
>DASSEA010000081.1:0-2666 GCA_035696805.1 Casimicrobiaceae bacterium | reverse complement strand
ACGTCCGGCGTCTACGGAGATTGCGCCGGCGCGCGTGTCGCCGAGACGCGGCCGCGGCGCGCGCAGACACCGCGCGCGCGCCGCCGGGTCGCCGCCGAAGAGCGGCTGCGGCGCTTCGCCGCGGAGCATGGTGTGGCGCTGTCGATCCTTCGCGTGCCCGGCATCTATGCTGCGACGCGCCTGCCGCTCGATCGCCTTCGGCATGGTACGCCCGCGCTTGCGACCGACGAGGACGTTTACACGAATCACGTTCACGCGGACGATCTCGCGCGCGCAGTCATCGCGGCGCTGTATCGAGGGCGGCCGAACCGCGCCTACAACGTGAGTGACGACAGCGAACTCAAGATGGGCGCGTGGTTCGATCTCGTCGCCGACGCGTTTCGCATGCCGCATCCGCCGCGGATCTCGTGGGAGGCCGGCGAGCGCGAGATCGCGCCGGCGCTGCTGTCGTTCATGAGCGAATCGAGACGGTTGTCGAACGCGCGACTCAAGCGCGAGCTGCGGGTCGTCCTGCGCCATCCGACGCCGCATGGGATGCTCGCGCAAATCGCGCCCCGTGAACTCACGCACCAGCTTGCACTGCCGATCGGCGATGCGCCGCGCCGACCCAACAAGGCTGCGACGTGATCGACGCCGTGCAACCGGTCGCACCGCAGCGGCGCAAGCTGACGCTCGTCGAGCGCCTTGACGCGTACGAGCGGTTGATGCGCCTCGACAAGCCGATCGGCACGCTGCTTCTGCTGTGGCCGACGCTGTCGGCGCTATGGCTCGCGGCCGCCGGCGCGCCGCGCCTGTCGCTGGTGCTGATCTTCGTCGTCGGCACGCTCGTGATGCGCTCGGCGGGTTGCGCGCTGAACGACTGGGCCGACCGCGACTTCGACGCGCACGTCGCGCGCACTGCGCAGAGACCGCTTGCCGCCGGCCTCATCGCCCCGTGGGAGGCGCTCGTCGTCGCAGCGATCGGCGGCTTGATCGCGTTCACGCTGACGCTGTTCACAAATTACGCAACGATGCTGTGGTCGCTGCCCGCGCTCGCGATCGCCGTCGCATACCCGTTCTTCAAGCGATTCTTCGCGATCCCTCAGGCGTTCCTCGGCATCGCGTTCTCGTTCGGCATTCCGATGGCTTACGCCGCGGTGCAGGGTCGCGTGCCGGCGTTCGCGTGGCTGCTGCTCGTCATCAACCTGTTCTGGGTGATGGCGTACGACACCGAATACGCTATGGTCGATCGCGCCGATGACGCGAAGATCGGCATTCGCACGTCGGCCCTGACCTTCGGGCGCTACGACGTCGCCGCGGTCGGGCTTTGCTATGCGATCTACCTCCTCGCCATGGCGTGGGTGGGTCATGGGCTTCGGCTTGGCGTCATCTATTACGTCGGCCTTGGCGTCGCATTTGCCCTCGCGCTCTTTCACATGCGGATCATTCGAAACCGCGATCCGGCCGCGTGTTTCCGGGCGTTCCTCGGCAACCACTGGCTCGGCATGGCGGTGTTCGCGGGCATCGCGCTCGACTATGCCGTCCGCGCGGGGCGCTGGCCGCACGCGCTATGACGCGCGCGGCTGCGAAGGACCAGGCGGCCCGACGGCAACGTGGACTGCCGCCGGTCATCGCCGCCGACGCACGCGTGCTGATCCTCGGCAGTTTCCCGAGCGAGGCATCGCTCGCGGCGCGCCAGTACTACGCGCATCCGCGAAACCACTTCTGGCCGGTGCTCGGCGCTGTGCTTGGTGAGCCGCTGGCGGAACTGCCTTACGCCGACCGTCTGTCGCGCGTGCGTGCGCATCGCATTGCCATCTGGGATACGATCGTCGCGTGCGAGCGCGCCGGGAGCCTCGACGCTGCGATCCGCAACGCGGAGCGCGGCGAGATCGCGCGGATCCGGCGTGTCGCACGCGATTTGAAAGCGGTGTGCTTCAACGGCAACACTGCCGGTCGCGCGCAAGCAGCGTGGGAAGCTGCAGGCTACGAAACGCTTGTACTGCCGTCGACGAGCCCCGCGTACACACGTCCGTTTGCCCAAAAGCTCGCGGCGTGGTGCAAGCTGCGTCGGTTCCTGGAGGAACGTTGAAGCGCCTGTGCGTCGCGCTCTTGTGCGGAGGGATCGCGTGCTGTGCGAGCGCGCGGCGGATCGAGGTCGTCACGTTTCCGTCGCAGGACCGCGACGCAGGCGACGTGGTCATGCTGCAGGGTGCGCTGCTGCTGCCGCGACAGCCGCAGCCCGCCGGCGGTTTCCCCGCCATCATCGCCTTGCATGGTTGCGGCGGTATGTATTCGAAGCGCCATGGCCACGAACGCGATATAGCCGAGCGGATGCTGTTGCGCGCGGATCCGTGGTTGCGCGACGGCTACGCGGTGCTTTATGCCGACAGCTTCGTCGCGCGCGGCGTGCGCGAGGTATGCACGATCCGGCGCGGCGAGCGCACGGTGACCTCGGCGCGGCGCAGGCTCGATGCGCTGGGGGCGCTCGCGTACCTCGCGTCGCGTCCCGACATCGCACGCGATCGCGTCGCCATCGTCGGCTGGTCGCATGGCGGCAGCGCCGCGCTGCAGGCGGCGAATGCGGAGGATGCGGCCGTCGCGCAGTTACTCGACCTGCCCCGTGCGCCGCCGTTCTTTCGCGCCGTGGTCGCGTTCTATCCGGGCTGCGCAGCGCCGCTTCGCGC
>DASSEA010000080.1:0-5365 GCA_035696805.1 Casimicrobiaceae bacterium | reverse complement strand
CCAAAGATGCCCGGTTCGGTCCCCTCTACGCTGCCCCCCGGTTCCGTGCCTGGACCCGTCGTCTGTGCCCACGTCGGTTCGGCGTTGCTCGAGGTCACCGGCGACGATGCGCTGTCGTTCCTGCACGGACAGCTTTCCAGCGACGTGCAGGCGCTCGATGTCGGGCGCGGGCAATACTGGAGCTACAACTCGCCGAAAGGCCGGATGCTCGCCAACGGCATACTTTGGCGACCCGTCGCCGGCCCCGCCGGCCGCGTCATGGTCCTGCTCGCCGCCGACCTCGCGGAGGCTATCCGCCGTCGGCTGTCGATGTTCGTATTGCGCGCCAAGGTGGTGATCGCCGAAGCACGCGACCGCTACACGCTGCTCGGCCTCGCCGGCAATGGCAGCGCGGAGGCGGCTCGTGATGCGCTAGGCGTGGCCGTCACGCCGTTCACGGCGGCAAAGTTCGACGGTGATGCCACGGCGATCGCGCTGCCCGATGGCCGGATCGTCGTCGCGTGTCCGGCGACCAACGCGCCCATCGTTCATGCCGCACTGGCGCGGCATGCCGCGACGGCCGACGCGGAGACGTGGCGCTGGTTCGCGATCGCGGCGGGCGTACCGAAAATCACGACAGCGACGTCGGATCTCTTCGTTCCGCAGGCCGCCAACTGGGATCTGCTCGGCGGCGTGAGTTTCGAGAAGGGTTGCTATCCGGGACAGGAGATCATCGCGCGTATGCAATACCTCGGGCGGCTCAAGGAACGGCTGTTCGCGTTCCGCACCGAGGCCGACGACGTCGAGCCGGCGACGCGCGTGTTCTCCGCGATGTTTGGGGACCAGGCGTGCGGGACGGTCGTCAATGCAGCGGCGGACCCGAGCGGCGGCAGCGTGCTGCTCGCCGTCGTCCAGCAGACGGCCGTCGACGCCAACGACGTCCGGTTGAGCCGCCCCGACGGGCCGCGGCTCGTGCCGGAACCGCTGCCGTACGCCGTGCCCCCGGCGGGAGCGCCGCGCGCGCCGCGTGCACTGTAGACGGATGCCGCGCGCCCGTTTCGTCTGCACGCAGCCGCGCTGAAACCTGCCGAACGTGTGCCTCGCCGTCATCGCGCTCGATCGTCACCCGCGCTATGCATTGATCATCGCGGCGAATCGCGACGAGTTTCATGCCCGCCCGACCGAGCGTGCGCACTGGTGGAAAGACGCGCACGGAGCGCCGCTCCTCGCGGGACGCGATCTCGAGCACGGTGGCACCTGGCTTGGCGTCACGCGGCGTGGTCGCTTTGCGTTCATCACCAACGTGCGCGAACCGGGCCGTCACGATCCATGTGCTCCGTCACGCGGGTCGCTGGTGCCCGCCGTGTTGCGCGACGCTGCCGACGTGCCCGCTGCGCTCGAATCGATCGTCGCCGGCGCGACGGCGTTCAACGGCTTCAATCTCGTCGCGGGCGATCGCAGCGCAGCAGCGTTCGCGTCTAACCGAGTGCCCGGTATCACCCTACTGAGAAAAGGCGTCCATGGCGTGTCCAATGCACAGCTCGATACGCCCTGGCCCAAGCTCGATCGCGCGAAAGCCGGCGTAGAGCGCTGGGCAGCGCGTGGCGACGATGACGTCGACGCGCTGTTCGCCGTGCTGGCCGACCGAGTGCTCGCGACCGATGCGGAACTGCCGGCGACGGGAATTCCCCTCGAACGCGAGCGCCTGTTGTCTGCGCCGTTCATCGTAAGCGCCGACTACGGCACACGTTCTTCGACGATTTTGGCGGTTGCGCGCGATGGCACCGCGCTCTTCGTGGAGCGCACGTTCAACGCAGCGGGCGAGGTTACCGGCGACGTCGAGTATCGCTTCCGCGTCACGGCGGCCGAGCGCGCCGACGTTGCCTGACCGCCTCAGCGTGAGAGCGCGCGCGTCATGACGCGATGCGGGATGCCCGCTTCGTCGAACGTGTCGCCCGTCGCGATGAAACCGAGGCCTTCGTAGAAGCGCATCGCGCCGACCTGCGCGTTGACGATGACGCTGCGATCGCCGCGTACGCGCGCGCGTTCGATGAGGCACGCCATCAACGACGCACCGACGCCATGGCCCCGCCACGCCTTCATCACGGCGACGCGGCCGATGTGGCCGTCCGCCAGCAGCCGTGCACAACCGATCGGCGCGCCGCTTTCGTCCGTCGCGAGCGCATGCACGGACATCGCGTCGCTGGCATCGAACTCTAGCCCTTCCGGCACGCGCTGCTCGACGACGAAGACGTCGTGGCGTACCCGGCGAAGCGCTACGGAAGCGTCGGCCCACGCGCACGTGCGGACGTGGAAGGCACCATTCGCCGTTCCGGTCACGAAGCCGCGCGCGCTCCGACGGCGCCGTAATCGGTGAATCGCAGGCGCGCGTGCCCGTCGCGCGCTTCGAACGCGCACTGACCCCCGACCGGCAGCGTCAGCTTGTCGGGAACGTGGCCGAACGGCAGGCCTGTGTAGAGCGGAACGTCGATCCGCTCGCGGATATGCGCGATTGCGGTGGAGAGGTCGTAGCCGCCGTCGTTCGCGTTCAGTTGATACTCGGTGAATGCGCCGAGCAGAACCGCACGCTGCCGCGCGAGAACACCGGCGTGCAGCAACTGATAAAGCATCCGCTCCACGCGATACGGATGTTCGGCGACGTCCTCGACGAACAGGATGCCGCCTTCGACGTCGGGCAGGAAGCGCGTGCCCGCAAGGTGCACCACCATGGCGAGGTTTCCCCCCCACAGCACGCCTTGCGCGGAAACGCGGGACGGACCTTCCACCGCGCATTCGACCTCCCAGGCATCGTGCGTCAACACGCCGAAGCACTGCTCGAGGGTGAACGCGGAGGGTGCGACGGCGCCGAAGTCGTAGGACGCCATCGGGCCTGCGAACGTCACGATGTTCGCAACCGCGAGCGCTCCGAGCGAGAACGCGGTGAAGTCCGAGTGGCCCATCCAGCGTGCACGCGCGCTGCGCAGTGCTGAAAAATCGATGCGATCGATGAGACGCGTGAATCCGTAGCCGCCTCGCAGCATGACCGCAACGTCGGCGTCCGGGTCGGCGGCAACACGTGCGATCGCTGCAAGGCGCTCGTCGTCGGGCGCCGCGAAGCGCTGAAAACGCCCGCGTGCGGTCGGATCGCACGAGACGTGGTGTCCGAGCCGTTCGAGGCATGCGATCGCCCGATCGAGCGCCGCGGGGTCGGTCGCGAAACCGGCCGGTGCGACGATCGTGAAGCGCAGCGCCGGGTCAGGCATCGGCCGTGCGCGAACGCCGCGCGACGAAGAACTGCGTGAGCAGCGCGCCGCAGGCCTCGGCGGCGACGCCGCCGGTCACGTGCGTGTGGTGGTTGAGCCGCGATTCCGCCGCAAGATCGATGACCGATCCGCACGCACCGGTCTTGGGATCACGTGCACCGAAGACGAGGCGCGACAGGCGTGCGTGCATGACGGCGCCGACGCACATCGCGCACGGCTCGAGCGTGACGTACATCGCGCAGCCCGGCAGCCGATAGTTGCGAAGCGTCGCGGCGGCTTCGCGCAACGCCGTGATCTCGGCGTGCGCGGTCGGGTCGTTCGCCGCGATCGGCGCGTTGCCGCCGCGGCCCACGACGCGTCCGCCATGCACGACGATCGCTCCGACCGGCACTTCGCCGCGCGCCGCCGCGGCGCGCGCGAGCGTCAGCGCCTCGCCCATCCAGTCCTCATCGCTCACGCGTGTCCTCGATGTGAAAGCGATGCAGGATTCGATGCAGCACCGGTGCGAACAGCAATCCCGTCGCGGCCAGCAGCACGATGCCGCAGAACAGCGCGTAAATTCCGTCGAACAGCTTGCCGCCGACGCTCGTGATTTCGATCACCGGTCCCATGCCGGACAACAGGAGCGCCGACTGGTGGAACGCGTCGAGCCATGAAATGTGCTCGATCAGGTGATAGCCCAGCATGCCGGTTGCCAGCGTGATCATGACCAGCGCGAGCGCGTACGTCCCCGCCCGGCGTACGCGCGAGAAGAACACGCGGCGCGGAGGCAGCCGACCGGAAAACCGGTCGATCATTTCATTCCCATTCGATCATCGATGAGCGCCCCAAGCTGTTGATGCTCGATGGGTCGCCGGGGCATCGCAGATCGTTACCGTCATTCTTACCGTCAATCCGTCAGGCTCAGCATGGGGGCGGGTTTGCTTCGCTGCGCCATGGTAAGTGCATCGCGTCCGGGTTACCAAACGGTACCTACTTGCCCTTTGGCCGCTACGCGCCTAGTCTCAGCCCACGTCGTTCGAAAAGGCAAGGCCGAATGACCTTCCTTCGGTCACGACGTCCTGGCAGCGACAGTCTTGAGCAGCCCGAACGCCAGGCCGGCCTGATGAGCTATGTTTCGCCGAAGCCGGGCCGCCCGTACATCGCGGTCAACGCGGGCCGGCGCGGCACCTCGCCCGACCGCGGCGACCACGTCCTCGCCTGCGCGCTGCCGATGCGGCAATAGCGGGGCTCAATCGCGCTTGCGCATCAAGGAGACTCGAATGGCTACGTACAAGGTCGGATATTTCGTCGGCAGCCTGGCCACCGCTTCGATCAATCGCCTGCTTTCCAAGGCGCTGGTGCGCCTGGCGCCGCCGGAACTGAAGTTCGTCGAAATCCCCATCAAGGACCTGCCCCTGTACAGCTACGACTACGACGCCGACTTCCCGCCGGTGGCGCGCGCCTTCAAGCAGGCGATCGCCGACACCGACGGCGTCCTCTTCGTCACGCCCGAGTACAACCGCTCGATCCCCGGCGCCCTGAAGAACGCGATCGACTGGGCGAGCCGCCCGTGGGGCCAGAACTCGTTTGCGAGGAAGCCCTCAGGCGTGATTGGCACTTCGCCGGGATCGATCGGTACCGCAGTGGCGCAGAGCCACCTGCGCGGCGTGTTGTGCTTCTGCAATTCGCCGCTGATGAACAACGTCGAGGCCTACATCCAGTTCAAGCCCGGATTGATCACCGCCGAGGGCAAGGTCACCGACGAGGGCACCGAGAAGTTCCTGCGCAGTTACCTGGACGAACTGCACGCCTTCATCGTGCGCGTGCTGACCGTGCTGCCGCGCAAGACTTGAGGGGCGGCCCCGCATTTGGCGCCGCACGCAGCCCGCCGCAAGCACCTGGGCACCGCAATCGAGTGCGACGCTTGTTTCAAAGCATCGCTCGACGCCTGCCCGCACTTCACCAGGAACTGCCAGATGCCCACTGAACGTTACCAGCGCGGCCTCGACCGCATGATGGAGCTCGTCTCCGGCAGCCCATCGAATACCTTTAACCATGTCAAGCTCGTGGCAGAGCAGGCCGACGACGCGATCGTGTCGATGGTGCGCGACTACGCCCAGAACGTCGAGATCATCCTGGGC
>DASSEA010000079.1:0-10262 GCA_035696805.1 Casimicrobiaceae bacterium | reverse complement strand
GCGGGAATCGGCGCCGCGTTCGTTCATCGCTTCGTGCGGCAGGGTTGCCGCGTCACGTTCGTCGACATCGACGATGCCGCCGCCGCGGCGCTCGTCGAACGCATGCGGGCGCTGCATGGTGCGTATCCGGTGCATTATGTCCATTGCGACGTTCGCGACGTCGGCGCGCTGCAGGAGGCGATCGACGCCGCTGCGTCGAACCACGGGCCGCTGCGTGTGCTCGTCAACAATGCCGCGCGTGACGACCGGCATGCGTTCGCAGAGGTTACGCCGGCGTTCTGGGACGACAATCTCGCGACGAACCTGCGGCACCATTTCTTCGCCGCGCAGGCGGCCGCGCCCGCGATGGCAGGCGCGGGCGGCGGCTCGATCATCAACCTGGGTTCGGTGTCGTGGATGCGGGGACGCGCCGGTCTCGCGGCGTATGCAACGGCCAAGGCGGGCATTCACGGGCTTACGCGCACACTGGCGCGTGAACTTGGCGGGCAGGGAATTCGCGTCAATGCGGTCGTGCCGGGTGCCATCGTCACCGAGCGCCAGCAGGCGCTGTGGGTGTCGCCGGAGCAGGAGGCGGCGATCATCGACGCGCAGTGCCTGAAGTTCCGGCTTGCGACCGACGACGTCGCGCGCGCCGTGCTGTTTCTCGCATCGGACGAGGCGCGCGGGATCACCGGCCAGAGCATCCTCGTCGATGCCGGACTCGCGCAGACCTCCGCCGTCATCTAGGGCCTAGCTCAGAATCTGGTTCGCCGGCGAACGAGCGCCCCCGATCCGCATGCGCCGCTTCGCGTCCGACCCCGACTTTCGCGCCGGCTTCGCCGAGATGCTGCCGGCGTGCGTGGGACTCGTGCCGTTCGGACTCGTCTGCGGCGTCGGCGCCGCGGCAGCGGGCGCGTCCGCACTCGCCGCGCTCGGCTTGTCGGCGATCGTCTTTTCCGGGGCCGCGCAGATCCTCGCCGTTGAATTGCTCGCCGCGGGCGCGCCGGTCGCGGTCGTCGTGCTTACCTGTTTCGTCGCCGGATTGCGCTTCGTCATCTACAGCGCGGCGATGGCCCCGTACCTGCGTGCGCTGTCGCCGCGGTGGCAGAAGGGACTTGCGTTCCTGTTGACCGATCAGGCGTTTGCAGCGTCGGTGCGCCGCTTCGATGCCGGGGGCGACGCGCACGCAGGCAGCCTGCATTTCGCGGGCGGCGGTTTCGCGCTGTGGTCGATGTGGCAACTGACGAACATCGCCGGCTACTTGATGGGCAACGTCATCCCGGGGAGCTGGTCGCTCGACTTCGCCGTGCCGCTGTGTTTCATCGCCCTGGTTGCGCCGCACCTGCGCACGGCGCCGACCATCGCTGCCGCGCTCTGCGCGGGGGTGGCCGTGCTCGCGCTCGGCGGGCTGCCGATGCGGCTCAACCTGATCGCCGCCGGCGTGCTCGGCATCGTCGCCGGCACGTTCGCCGATTTCGCCCGGGAACGGTGGACGCCTCGCTGAAGCTCTGGACGGTGATCGTCGTGGTCGGCGCGCTCAATTACGCGTCGCGCCTGTCGTTCATCGCGATCTTCGCGCGCCGCGAGGTGCCGCCGCTGCTCGCGCGCGCGTTTCGTTACGTACCGGCCGCGATGCTGACGGCGCTGGTGCTGCCGATGGTCGCCGCGGCACCCGGTGCCGCAGCGTCGCCGGACGTGCCGAGGATCGTCGCGGCGATCGCCGCGTTCGGTGCCGCGTTCGTGACGCACAGCACGCTGAAGACGCTCGGTGTCGGCATGGTGACGTTATGGATCGCGCAGGCGGTTGCCAAAGGCATCGGCTAACATCGGGAAATTGCAAACCGTCACCGCGGGCTCGCGCATGCGCTTCGAAGGCTCCGATACCTACGTCGCCACCGACGATCTGAAGCTCGCCGTCAATGCGGCGCTCGCGCTCACGCGACCGCTGCTCGTCAAGGGCGAGCCCGGCACCGGAAAAACGCTTCTCGCCGAGGAAGTGGCGCGTGCGCTCGACCGGCCGCTGTACCAGTGGCATGTCAAGTCGACGACGCGGGCGCAGCAGGGCCTGTACGAATACGATGCCGTCTCGCGGTTGCGGGACTCGCAACTGGGCGACGGACGCGTCGGCGACATCGCGCACTACATCAAGCGCGGCGTGCTGTGGGAAGCCTTCGCGAGCGACGTTCCGGCCGTCGTGCTGATCGACGAGATCGACAAGGCCGACATCGAATTCCCGAACGACCTGCTGCGCGAGCTCGACCGGATGGAGTTTCACGTCTACGAAACTCAGCAGACGATCGTCGCGCGGCACCGGCCGCTCGTCGTCATCACGTCGAACAACGAGAAGGAGCTGCCGGACGCTTTTCTTCGACGCTGTTTCTTCCATTACATCCGGTTCCCCGACCGCGAGACGATGACGCGCATCGTCGACGTGCACTTTCCCGGGCTCAAGAAGGCGCTGCTGCAGGAGGCCCTCGAGGTGTTCTTCAACCTGCGCGACGTGCCGGGACTCAAGAAGAAGCCGTCGACGTCGGAGCTGCTCGACTGGCTGAAGCTCCTGCTCGCAGAAGACATCCCGCCGGAGGCGCTGCACAGCACCGATCGCAAGGCCGTGATACCGCCGCTGCACGGCGCCTTGCTCAAGAACGAACAGGACGTGCACTTGTTCGAACGCGTCGTGTTCATGGCTCGCGCAGGACGTGGGTGATCGCTTCATCGAGCCGGTGACGCTGCGCGGCGCGCACGCGTCGCTCGAGCCGCTTGCGCCGTCGCATCTCGACGCGGTCCGCGCCGCCGCGGCGGACGGTGCGCTGTGGCGTCTCTGGTACACGTCCGTGCCGTCTCCGGAGCGGACCGAGGGTTGGCTCGAGACTGCGCTCGACATGCGAGAGCGCAACGGTGCGATGCCGTTCATCGTGCGCGACGTCAATACCGGCGACGTCGTCGGCAGCACGCGGTACTTCAACGTCGACGCGGCGAATCGCAGGCTCGAGATTGGCCATACGTGGTACGCGCGGCGCGCGCAGCGGACGCCGATCAACACCGAATGCAAGCTGCTGCTGCTCACGCACGCCTTCGAGACGCTCGCGTGCATCGCCGTCGAATTCCGCACGCACTGGTTCAATCAAGCGTCACGCCGTGCGATCGAACGGATCGGCGCGAAGCAGGACGGCGTGCTGCGCAATCATCAGCTGCTCCCCGACGGCAGCCGCCGGGATACGGTCGTGTTCAGCATCCTGGACGGTGAATGGCCGGCGGTGAAGGCGCATCTCCGCTTCCTGCTGGAACGCCCGTGCTGACCGGTTTCTTCCTGCACCTGAAGGCGCACCGGCTGCCGGTTTCGACGCGTGAATTCCTCACGCTGCTCGAGGCGCTGGAAGCGCGTGTCGTGTCGACGTCGCTCGACGACTTCCACACGCTGTCGCGCACATGCCTCGTGAAGGACGAGCAGCTCTTCGACCGCTTCGACGTCGCCTTCGGCAGCTACTTCAAGGGCGTCGAATCGATCTTCGAGCTCGACCGCGACATTCCGGACGAATGGCTGCGCCGCGCGCTCGAGCTGCACCTGACCGAGGAAGAGAAGGCGCGCGTGCAGGCGCTCGGTGGACTCGATGCGCTGCTCGAGCAGTTCAGGCGACGCGCAGCCGAGCAGCGGAAGCGGCACCAGGGCGGCAGCAAGTGGATCGGCACCGGCGGCACCAGTCCGTTCGGCGCCTATGGCTACAACCCGGAAGGCATGCGTGTCGGGCCGCAAGGCGGTTCCCGCAGCGCGATCAAGGTCTGGGACGAACGAAGCTTTCGCAACCTCGATGGCGACGTCGAGCTCAACACACGAAACATCAAGATCGCGCTGCGCCGACTGCGCCGCTTCGCGCGCGAAGGCATTCCCGAAGAACTCGACCTCGACGGCACGATCGCGAGCACGGCGCGCAACGCCGGCTGGCTCGATCTCAAGCTGCAGCCGGAGCGTCGCAATCGCATCAAGGTGCTGCTGTTTCTCGATGTCGGCGGTTCGATGGATCCGCACGTCGACGTGTGCGAGGAGCTGTTCTCGGCCGCGAGGAGCGAGTTCCGTCACCTCGAGCACTTCTATTTCCACAATTGCGTGTACGACCACCTGTGGCGCGACAACGAGCGCCGTCGCAACGAGCGCTTCAGCACGCTCGAACTCCTGCGGACGTTCGGACCGGACTGGAAGGTGATTTTCGTCGGCGATGCGGCGATGAGCCCGTACGAGCTCACGGCGATCGACGGCAGCGCCGAATACCGCAACCTCGAACCGGGCGTCACCTGGCTTGCGCGGATCTTCGAGCACTTCCGCCGCGTCGTCTGGTGGAACCCGGAGCCGCCGCGCACGTGGGAGTACGTGCGCACGACGCAGATGATCCTGCAGGCACTGGGGCCGCGCATGTTCCCGCTGACGCTCGCGGGGATTGCGCAAGGGATCGACGCGCTGCGCCACTGAGTGATGCCGGATGCTGCATTGCGCTCGGCCGTCGAGGCTGCGCTCGACGGTGAGGGCGGCGACTGGCGACACGTCGGCGCGACCGGATGGGGCGACGCATGGTCGCTCGCGCTCGCCGATCGCCGTTGCTTCATCAAGGTCGCGCGCGGAGAACGCGCCGGAATGCTCGGCGGGGAAGCCGACGGTCTTCGCGCGATCGCGGAAACCGGAACGGTCCGCGTTCCTGCGGTGTATGCCGAGGGAATCGTCGAAGACACGGCGTATCTCGTGCTCGAATGGCTCGACCTGCACGACATCGACGACCAGGCGCGGCTCGGTCGTGCGCTTGCAGCGCTGCACGACGCCGAAACGCCGATCGGCCCGGCAGGCGAGCGCTTCGGCTGGCACCGCGACAACTGGATCGGCGGGACGCCGCAGCAGAATCGCTGGAGCGACGACTGGCCGGCATTCTTTCGCGAGGTCCGGCTCGCACCGCAATTCCTGCGTGCGTTCCGCAACGGATTTCGCGATCTCGAGCACGACGCCAGGCGCTTGCTTGCGCGCCTGCCCGAGCTTCTGGGCGGGCGGGAGATCATCCCGTCGCTCGTGCATGGCGACCTGTGGTCCGGCAACGCGGCGTCGCTCGCGGGCGGCGAGCCCGTCGTGTTCGACCCTGCCGTCTACATCGGCGATCGCGAAGTCGACCTCGCGATGAGCGAGCTGTTCGGCGGTTTCGGGGCGGTGTTCCGCTCGGGATACGAGAGCGTCTCGCGAGTGGAGTCCGGGTATGCGCGCAGGCGCGACGTCTACAACCTCTACCATCTGCTGAATCATCTGAACCTGTTCGGCGGCAGTTACCTCGCGCGCACGGCGCGCACGCTCGCGCGGCTCGTCGCGTAATCCAAAAAAAACGGCCGCGAGCGCGGCCGTTGTGATTGCAAAGCGCGGACGTCAGCCGATGCGCACCGGCACGAAGATCTTCTGGCCGTTCCGCTCGATCAGCAGCGCAACGTGATCGCCGGCCTTGTCGATCTGGCGCTTCAGCTGCTCGAGCGTCGTGACCTTGGCCGACCCCACGCTGACGATGACGTCACCGGCCTGGATGCCGGCACGCGCCGCGGCGCCCGACGCATTCTCGACGACGAGCCCGTCGTGCCCGAGTTCCTTCTTCTCGTCTGCGGTAAGCGACCGAACGGCGACGCCGAGCTTGCCCTGGCCTTGCGCCGACTTGCCGGCGTCCGCGACTTTTTCGGAATCGTCGAACGCGCCGATCGTCGCCGTCAGCGTCGCGGGCTTGCCTTCACGCCAGACCTCGACGTTGACCCGGGTCCCTGGCGCCATGTTGCCGATGCGGCTCGTGACGTCGGTGCTGTCGGTCACGGCGACGTTGTCGATCTTGCGAATCACGTCCCCGGTCTTGAAGCCGGCCTTGTCCGCCGGGCTGTCCTTTTCGACGGTACCGACGAGCGCGCCGTTGGCATCCGGCAGAGCGAAGCTCTGCGCGAGCGCCTGGTTCAGTCCCTGGATGCCGATGCCGAGGCGGCCGTGGTTGACCTTGCCGTGATCCTTCAGCTGCTGCGCGACGTTCGCGGCGACGGTGGCCGGAATGGCAAACGACAACCCCATGTAACCGCCCGAGCGGCTGTAGATCTGCGAATTGACGCCGACGACCTGTCCGGCCGCGTTCAACAGCGGACCGCCCGAATTGCCCGGGTTCACGGCGACGTCGGTCTGAATGAACGGCGTCATCTGGCCGCCGGGAAGCGCGCGGTGCACGCCGCTCACGATGCCGGCTGACACGCTGTTCTCGAAACCGAACGGCGAGCCGATCGCCACCACCCACTCACCCTGCCGCGGCGCGGGCGGGTTCGACAAATCCAGCGCGGGGAGTCCGGCCTTCGCGTCTATCTTGATCAGCGCGATGTCGGTGCGCTTGTCGGCGCCGATCACCTTCGCCGTGAATTCACGCCGATCAGTGAGACGCACGGTGACTTCCTTCGCGCCGTCGACGACGTGCGCGTTGGTGACGATGTAGCCGTCGGGACTGACGATGAAGCCGGAGCCGACGCCGCGCGAGGGCATCGCCCGCGGTTGCATCTGGAATCCCGGCCCGTTCGGGCCGCCGAAGCGCTTGAAGAATTCATTCAGCGGATTGTCTTCGTCATCGGGATCGAGCGCAGCTTCGCGCGCCGAGCCGACGGTGCTGATGTTGACGACGGCGGTGCCGGCGCGATCGACGAGTGCGGTGAAGTCGGGAAGGCGCGCGGCTGCCGTCGGCGCCACGACGGGCGCCGTCACGGCGGGTGGTGTCGCTGCCTGGGCGAGCGACAGTGCGGACGAATCGAGCCGGTTGTATCCGGCGCCGACGGCGAGGCCAAAGCCCGCGGCTGCGAGCGCGAGCGTGACCTGTTTCATGCGCAGTTTCGGTTCCATCCAATTCTCCTCGAGAAGGCAAGGGCCCGGCGAAGCGGGCCGGCACCTTGCAATATACGTAGCGCGGCTTAACGGTGCCTTAAGGCTTCGGGTGCGGAGCGGTCGGTCAGCGCGACCTATTGCACTGGCCCCGGCGGAAAGCGCACGCGAACGATCAGGCCCGAACCTTCGGCGGGCGCATCGAGCGCGATCGACGCGCGGTGCGCTTCGGCGATGCGCTTGACGATCGACAGGCCTAGGCCGCTGCCCGATTCGCTGACGTCGCTGCCGCGAACGAAGCGGTCGAAGACGCGCTCACGGTCTGCCGGTGCAATGCCGGGACCGGTGTCGGCGACGCTCAGCGTCACGGCGTCGGCATCGGCGTCGACTGCGACGTCGATGCGGCCGCCTCGTGGCGTATAGCGCAGCGCATTGTCGAGGAGGTTCGACAGCAGGATCGCGAGCGTGGCCGGGTCGCCTTCCACCGTCGCCGTCGTCTCGCGCGCGAGGCCGAGGTCGATCGCCTTGTCGTCGGCGAGCGCCGCGCGCGAAACGATCGCGTCGCGCGCGAGCGCCGACAGATCGCAGGCGGTGCGCCGCTCGGCGAACGCTTCAGGTTCCACGCGCGCGAGCGTCAGCAACTGGTCGACGACGTGCGATGCGCGCGCAATACCGGCGCCGAGGTCGTCGAGCGCGGGCGTGGCTTCGTCGTTGCGGCGCGCGAGGTCGAGCTGCAGCTTGAGCGCGGTGAGCGGCGTGCGCAGTTCGTGCGCGGCGTCGGCGGTGAAGCGGCGTTGCGCGTTCAAAGCATCCGAGAGCCGCGCGAGCAATCCGTTGAGGCTCGCGACGAGCGGCTGCAGTTCCTCGGGCACGCCGCGATCGGCGAGCGGCGCGAGCGCATCGGCGCGGCGCTTCGCGACCGCGCGCGACATCGCGTCGAGCGGTTGGAGGCCGCGTCCGACGGCGAGCCAGATCAACCCGCCGAAGACGGGCAACAGCGCGAGGAACGGCACGAGCGTGCGTGCGGCTGCCTGCGTGGCGATCGCCTCACGCTCGCTTTGCTCCTGCGCGACCTGCAACGCGTGCGTCCCCTGCACGAGCGTGTACACGCGCCAGTCACGCCCGTCGTGGCGGACCGTCGCGTAGCCCTCGGTCGCCGGTACCGGCAACCCCATGCCCGGTTGCGACCAGTACACGAGCACGCCATCGCGGTCCCAGATCTGCGTCACGAGCTCGGTGATGCCGCTCGTGCGCGCGTCGCGCCGTGTTTCGAAGCCGGGGCGATTGCCGCGGAGCAGGTCGTCGATGCGCGTCGAATACGCGAGCTGCTTCAATTGCAGGTCGAGCAGTTCGCCGGCTTCACGACGTGCCGCGAGGTACGTCGCTCCGGTGGCCGCGAGTGCGATCGTCGCGAGTCCTGCCAGCAGCCAGACGAGCAGCGTGCGGCGGATCGAATTCATGACGATCCGAGCGCATACCCGACGCCGCGCAGCGTCCGGATCGCCTGGCTGCCGAGCTTCCTGCGCAGGTTGTGCACGTGCACTTCGACGGCGTTGCTCTCGACTTCGTCGCCCCAGCGATAGATGCGCTCCTCGAGCTGCGCCTTCGAAAGCGCGGCGCCCGGTCGCTCCAGCAACGCGGCCAGCAAGGCAAACTCGCGCGCCGAGAGGTCGACGGGCCGGCCGTTCTGCGTCACCGTGTGGGCCGCTGTGTCGAGCGCGAGTTCGCCATGGCGGAGCACGTTGTCCTCGCGCGCGACGTCGCGGCGGAGCAACGCGCGCATCCGCGCAGCGAGCTCGTCGAGGCTGAACGGCTTCGTCAGGTAATCGTCGGCGCCCGCGTCGAGTCCTGCGACGCGGTCGGCAACGGCATCGCGCGCCGTGACGACGAGCACGCGCACCCGGTTGCCTTCGCGGCGAAGTTCACGCAGCAGTTCGATGCCGCTCTTGCGCGGCAGCCCGAGATCGAGCAGGACCATCGCGTACGCGCCATCCGCGGCCGCGAGCGCCGTGTGCGCGGCACCGCCATCGGTCGCCCAGTCGACGGCGTAACCGTCCTGCTGCAGCGCCTGCTGCAGCGTCTTGCCGATCATCGGGTCGTCTTCGACCAGCAGGATTCGCATCGGGTCTCCGGTGGCGACCCATTCTACGGTTCGGACCTTAAGCGCCACTGAACGTCGGCAGGCCGAGCGACGTGGGATCCCCGTGTTTGCGTCCAGCCATCGCCCTCGTCCATCCTGTTAGCCAAGACCGAGCAAGTCGAAGCGGCGAGAAGTTCGAAAGCGTGAGGGAGCGCCGCGTTGGCTGCGCTCAATTCCGGCGTAGGCTTACGATGAGCAGACGTCCTCTCGTCGATGAGGTGAATGTGATCACGCGGCGCAGTGTTCTGCGGGCAAGCGCCATCGGCTCGCTTGCGCCTCTGCCCACCCGCGGACAGCCTCAGTCAAGGACTCCGCGCATTGGTGTGCTTTGGGTCTTGCCGGCGGACGATCCGATCGTCGCTCAGTATCGGTCGAATTTTTCTCAAGAGACTATCCGAACTCGGCCATGTCGAAGGCAAGAACATGCTGATCGAGGAGCGTTCCGCGGAGGGACACGGGGAACGGTTGGGGGGCCCGCAGCTACGTCGCGGATGCAATGGAGGCTGGCCGCAGTCTGAAGATCAGCATCGCTGTTGCCGAGGTGAACGCGGCGGAGGGTTTTCCAAACGCATTCGCGATGATCCGCAGCATGCGACCGGGGGGGCTTCTGGTATTGAGCGATGCGTTGATTAGTAGACGCCGGGACGAAGTGATCGCCTTTGCGGCGAGTGCCCGCCTACCCGCATGCTACGGTCAGGCGAACAATGTAAGAGACGGCGGGCTGATCTCGTATGGCCCGCTGCTTGTCGAACACTATGTGATGGACGCCGGATACGTGGACAAGATTCTTAAGGGAGCAAAGGCCTCCGACCTGCCGGTCGAACAGCCAACGAAATTCGAGATCGTTATCAATTTGAAGACCGCCAAGACGCTGGGCGTGACCATTCCCCATTCGCTCATCGTTCGCGCGGAAGAAGTGATCGAATAGATCGCCGTATCAGGAATTCGTCGACCGATATCTTCGCGATGGTGGCCGACGTGCCGGCATTTTTTCGTCACGGCCATCCGGGCGATTTAAAGAATCCGCCAGATTCCTTAGGTCCGTTCAAAAGATAGAAAGGCTGCCGTTTCCGGCGCAGCGAATCGTCTTGAGTTCGCCGACCCTGGCTGCTGCGGCCACGCGGTTCGAGCGCCGGGCCGGCTGCTGCGTCACATGCTTCCGCCTGCAAAGGCGTGCGCGAGGATCGCCTCTGCGCGTCCCGCCGGCGCCGGTTCCTTCAGCGTGATCCGCCACAGCGTCCGTGGATATGCAGGGTCGACGAGCGTCGCCGAATGCAGCAACGACGC
>DASSEA010000078.1:0-4263 GCA_035696805.1 Casimicrobiaceae bacterium | reverse complement strand
AGGGCTTTCGTCGCTATTTTGCGATCGGGATCCCGACGATCTCCATCACGCCCCAGATGACGTAAAGGACCGTTGGCATCGCAACGCCGATGAACAGCAGCAGGAACGGGTTGTCGAGCAGTTGCTGCATCGCGGGAATCGGCTCGTCTTCGGGGTCATCATCGTTGCGGGTGGCATCGGTTGCGGTCATCTCGCTCATCGCATTGCTCCTGGTTTGAACTGACGCGTTGCGCACGTGCGGCCCACGCAGCGGCCATCCGCGTCCAACGCAATTTAGGCAACGCGACGCGGGTTGCACTTGACGCGCATCAAGCAATGGTCACTCTCGACGGTGTCAAATCGCGGTGTCGCAATCGCGACACACTTCGGCCAGCATCGGATGACGACGAGCGTTCTCGACTTACCTGCGGCAGGGCGGATCGCCTCGCCGCTCCCGCTGCGCGCCCCGCGCGGCATGGCGGCGTGGCTGTTCGCGTGCTGCGCACTCGTGTTCGCGATGGTCGTCGTCGGCGGCATCACGCGGCTCACGCACTCCGGACTGTCGATCGTCGAATGGCAGCCGATCGTGGGCACGCTGCCACCGCTGACCGACGCGCAATGGGCCGACGCGTTCGCGAAGTACCAGGCGACGCCCGAGTTTCGCCATGTCAATCACGCGATGGACGTCGCCGCGTTCAAGGGCATCTTCTGGTGGGAATGGTTTCATCGGCTCCTCGGTCGCGCGATCGGCCTCGTCTTCCTCGTGCCCCTCGCGTGGTGGGTCGTGCGCCGCCGCGTGCCGGCTGCGCTCGCGGCAGGGCTTGCGTTGATTTTCGTGCTCGGCGGCCTGCAGGGCGCGATGGGCTGGTACATGGTGCAAAGCGGGCTCGTCGACGACCCACGCGTTTCGCATTTCCGGCTGACCGCGCATCTTGGACTCGCGCTGGTGCTGTTCGCGGCGATGTTCTGGATCGGCCTGTCGCTGCTTCGCGCCGACCCGCAGGCTGCGGTGCCCGTCGCCGTGCAGGAGGCGCGGACGCACGGCGATCCGATGCGCCGTGCCGCGTACGCGCTCGCCGCGCTGGTGTTCGTGATGGCGCTGACGGGCGGACTGGTTGCGGGCATCCGGGCAGGCTTCGCCTACAACACATTCCCGCTGATGCAGGGGCACGTGGTGCCGCCGGAAATCCTGATGCTCGAACCGTGGTACCGCAACTTCTTCTACAACATGGCGACGGTGCAATTCGATCATCGGCTGCTCGCCTGGGCGCTGGCGTTCGCGGTGCCGCTGTTCTGGTGGCGTGTTCGTCGCGACGCGTCGAGTACGCGCGGCGTCCTGCGCTCAGCCGACGCGCTGCTTGCAATGCTCGCCGTGCAGGTCGCCCTCGGCATCGCGACGCTGGTGCTGCAGGTTCCGGTGGCCCTGGCGGCGATGCACCAGGCCGGCGCCGTCCTGCTGTTCGCTGCGGCGCTCAACATGGCGCACGTCCTGCGCCGCTGATCGCGGCCAACGGGGATCGGAGTCGACGATGGCGACAATCGAGCTCGATGTACGCGGCCTGCAGGCGCCCGAGCCGCTCGAACGCGTGCTCGAAACGCTCGATCGCATCGGCCCGGGCGACGAGCTGCTGCTCAAGATCAATTGCCATCCGGTCCCGCTGTTCCGGATCCTCGAGCGCAACGGCTACGTGTACGACGAGCGGCCCGGAACGGACGCGCTGCGCGAGATCACGATCCGCAAGGCGTCCGCCGCGTGATGGAGGCCATGGCGGCCGACGTCGACTTTGCCCGCTGGATACGCGAGATCGGTCGCGGGCCGCATGCGGCGCGTGCGCTCGACAGCGGTGCCGCGCGGGCGCTCGGCACCGCGATGCTCGACGGGACGGTGCCGCCGCTGGAACTCGGCGCCATCCTGCTCGCGTACCGCGTCAAGGGCGAAACGCCGGAGGAGCTCGCCGGCTTCATGGCGGCGATCGACCGCGAGATCGCACCGCTTGCCGTGCCGGAAGGCGGTCTGCGACCGGTGATCCTCCCCTCGTATAACGGCGCGCGCCGGCTGCCGAACCTGACGCCGCTCCTCGCGCTGCTGCTCCGCCGTTACGGCGTGCCCGTCCTCGTGCACGGCATGATCGACGACGAACAGCACTTCGGGCGCGTGACGACGGCGGCGATTCTCTGGGAGCTCGGCATCGAGCCTGCCGCGTCGATCGGCGACGCGTCCGAACGGCTTGCGCGCGACGCGATCGCGTTCGTGCCGACGCCGCTGCTGTCGCCGCCGCTCGCGTCGCTGCTCGCGTTACGGCAGCGGATGGGCGTGCGCAGCGTCGCGCATACGCTCGCGAAACTGATCGATCCGTTCGGTGGCGCGGGTTTTCGCGTCGTCGCCGTCACGCACCCCGACTACATGACACGCATGCACGCGTTTCTGGTGGCCACGCAGGCGAATGCGCTGCTGATGCGCGGCACCGAGGGTGAGCCGTATGCGCATCCCCGCCGCCAGCCGCGGATCGAGGCGTTCGACGCGGGCGTGCCGACGACGTTGTTCGAGGCCGAAACGCTCGACCAGACCGTCGCGCTGCCGACGACGATCGATGCGTCGACGACGGCGGCGTGGACGAGTGCGGCGCTCGCCGGCGAGGTCGCGATTCCGGAGCCGATCGTCAACCAGCTCGCGTGCTGCCTGCGGGGCGCGAAAACGCCGCAGCCAGCGCACGCCGATCAGGCGTGATATTCGCGCAGCTTCGCGGCGTCGAGAATGCGGATCTCGCGGCCCTCGACGGCGATCAGGCCCTTCTCGGTGAGGTCGTGCAGGATGCGCGAGAAATGCTCGGGCGTCACGTTGAGGCGTGACGCGACGACGGCTTTCGACGTCGGCAGCGTCAGCACGTAAGGATCGTTCGACTGCGCCTGCTGTTCGTCCTGCCGCAGCAGGTAGCCGACGACGCGCTCGGTGCCCGACTGCATCGAATACGACTCGACGTCGCTGATCAGCGAGTGCAGCCGGCGCGACAGTCCCGCGAGCATCTTGCGCGCGAACGCGGCATCGCGCTCGATCTCGTCGAAAACCGCGTGCTTGGACACGTGAAGGAGCAGCGAGTCGGACAGCGTCTGCGCCATGACGATGTACGGCTTGCCCATGAACATCAGCGCCTCGCCGAACGAATAGCCGGGCGCGATGATCTCGACGACCTTTTCGCCGCCCTGCGGCGACAGGAAGGCGAGCTTGACCTGGCCGTAGACGACCAGGTGGAATCCCGTGCACGGGTCGCCGCGGTTGAACACGATCTCACCGCGCGGAACGTGCAGCTCGGTCGTTTCGGCAGCGATGCGATCGAGCTCCTCCGGCGTCAGTTCCTCGAACAGGGGCAGGCGCGACAGGAACGCCTGGGTGGTGATCTTCCGTCGAGACACGGGGCGAGCGGTGCGGTTCGTGAGCGGCGCGCGAAGCGTACCACGCGTCGCCGGGCCGCTTGCCGGCGCGCCCGCCTACCCGGGCGCGAACGTCAGGCCGCCCAGCAGATGCTCGATCAGGTCGCGCACCGGCCGGATCTGCGTGCCGAAGGGAAGCGTCGACGCGCCGCGAAAGAACAGTCCCTTCTTCACGTCGCCGCGCAGCGCGGCGGCGAGCTGCGTGTCGATGCAGAACTGGCCGATGCTCGCGATGCCGTCGCGCAGGCCGCATTGCGCGAGGCAGTCGAAATACAGCGTACAGCGCGGCTTGCGGCGCGCCGCCGCCTGCAGCCGCCGCAGATGCCGCAGGTAACTGTCGAGCCAGGGTGTGCGCACTGCGCGCGCGGGCAAGCCGGCGACGCTGATGAACGTCACGATGTCGCTGGCGTCGGCGTTGGCAAGCACGGCCTTGAACTCCGCGGCCGCGTCGCTTTCCTCGGTGACGGCAAAGGCGGTGCCGAGCTGGACCGCGCTTGCGCCGAGCGCAACGAGTTCGCGTACGCGCGCCGGCGAATTGATGCCACCGGCGGGGATGATCGGAACCGTTCCATCCGCAAGCCCTCGGTCGCGAAGCAGCTTCTGCGTCGCCGGGATCGACCGTTCGAAGTCGAAGCGCGGATCGCCGAGGTCGTCGAGACCGGCGGCACCGAGATGGCCGCCGGCGTAGCGCGGATGCTCGAGGATGATCGCGTCGGGCAGCCGCGCCTTGCGTTCCCATTTGCGCAGCACGATCTGCACGCCGCGCGCGTCCGACAGGATCGGGATCAGCGCCGCCTGCGGATGGTCGCGCGCCAGTTCCGGCAGGTCCAGCGGCAGGCCGGCGCCGACCACCAG
>DASSEA010000077.1:0-2297 GCA_035696805.1 Casimicrobiaceae bacterium | reverse complement strand
GCGTCGACCTGGTTGATCACGGCACGCTTCGCGGCCGCGTCCTTGCGCTGGTCTGCCGGCAGGCTGACGAGTTCGACGTCGGTGCGCGTCGCGAGGCGCTCGCGGATTTCGAGTCCGGTGGTGCCGTGTTCGCCATCGATGAAGATCGTCGGTTTCGCCATGGGAGACCTCAAGCGCTGGCCAGGTCGGCCTGGGTGGTGAATGCGTCTGCGAAGAACTGGTCCTCCGGGAGCCCGCAGTGTGCCGCGAAGTCGCGCCGCGCGGCGTCGATCATCGCCGGCGCGCCGCAGGCGTAGACCTGCCAGCCGGACAGGTCCGGCAGGTCTTCCATCACCGCGCGGTGCACGAAGCCGGTGCGGCCGCTCCACGCATCCTCGCTCGTCGGCTCCGACAGCACGGGGACGTAGCGGAAGTTCGCCTGATCGGCAGCCCACTGCTCCGGGAGCGTGGGCAGGTACAGGTCGTGGCGCGAACGCGCGCCCCAGTACAGCCGCACGGGCCGTGCCGGCTTGCCGGGTTCGTCGACGTTGATGCGCTTGTGGAAGACGTGTTCCGCAATCGCCTTGATCGGCGCGAAGCCGGTGCCGCCGGCGAGCAGCACGATCGGCCGCGGGTTGTCCTCGCGCAGGAAGAAGGTGCCGAGCGGGGCCTCGATCCGCACGATGTCCCGCTCCTTGACCGGCGGCTCGACCACGCCGAACAACCGGTCGGTGAAGAGCCCGCCCGGCGTGTGGCGGATGTGCAGCTGGATCAGTGCGTCGGCGTGCGGCGCGGTGGCGATCGAGTATTGCCGGCGCGCGCCGTCCTTCAGGATGAAGTCCATGTACTGCCCGGCGCGGAACTGCAGGCGCTCGTTTGCCGGCAACTGGACGGAGACGATCGCGACGTCGGGCGCCACCCGGTCGATCTTCGCGATGCGTCCCGGCATCTTCCGGATGGGAATGTCGCCGAAGCCGGTCAGTTCGCGCGCCTCGATCACGACGTCCGACTGCGGGATCGCGGAACAGAAGAGCGCGTAACCCTTCGCCTCGTCGGCCGCGGACAGCGCGGAGGCCGAGTGCGGCTTGTGCACCAGGGTCCCCTCGAGCAGCCGTCCGCGGCAGGTCCCGCACGCACCGTTCTTGCAGCCGTAGGGCAGGCCGACGCCTTCGCGCAGGGCGGCGGCGAGGATGGTTTCGTCGCCCTCGGTCGCGAACGCGCGCCCGCTCGGGCGGATGGTGACGTTGTAGCCCATAGAATCAGGTCATGGATGTGAACCGGCCCGCGTCGAAGGCCGCACCGCGGCGTGCCATCGGGAAACTCGGTCGGCCGCGCCTGTTGATCGTCGGCTGCGGCGACATCGGCCTTCGGATTGTCGCACGCCTCCATCGGCGCTTCCGCATCGTCGCGCTGACGTCGAGCCCGCAACGCGTGCCGCTGCTGCGCGCGGCGGGCGCCGTGCCGGTCATCGGAAACCTCGATGACCGGGCGACGCTCACGCGGCTGCGCGGCTTCTCCGCGCGCGTCATCCACCTCGCGCCACCGTCCGAGAACGGCGACGGCGACCGCCGCACGCTGCATCTGGTCAGCGCACTCGGCCGTCGCGACGACGACCGCAGCGTCTACATCAGCACGACCGGCGTGTACGGCGATACGCAGGGCGCGTGGATCGACGAGACGGCCCGGCTCGCGACGAACGAGCCCCGCAGCCTCCGCCGCATCGCCGCGGAGCGCTTGATGCGAACGCGCCGCCGTGCGCACGTGCTGCGCGTGCCGGGCATCTATGCACACGACCGGCTGCCGCTCGCGCGCCTGCAGCAGAAGCTGCCCGCCCTCGCACCGGACGACGACGTCTACACGAGCCACATCCACGCCGACGACCTCGCTCGCGTCGCGATCGTCGCGTTGCTGCGCGGCGGACGGTGCCGCGTCACCAATACCGTGGACGACAGCGGCCTGAAGATGGGCGAGTACTTCGACCTCGTCGCCGACCGCTTCGGGCTCGAACGTCCGCCGCGCCTCGCGCGCGATGCGCTGAAGCAGGCCGTGTCGCCGATGATGTACTCGTTCATGTCGGCGTCGCGCCGCATCCGGAATCGCCGCCTGAAGCGCGAACTGCGCGTGCGGCTGGACTTTCCGACGGTCGCCGACGCGCTCGCCCGGATCCGCGTTCCGAACGCTTGATGGCGGGCGGCTCCGGCCCACGATTCGCTGTGCTACGTTGAAGAACCATCTCACGCCGGTGGGCGACGCGGAGCGCCTTCACCGACTTCATTACAGGGAGAACGACGCCATGAGCGCGCCCACCAAGTACGTCC
>DASSEA010000076.1:0-9556 GCA_035696805.1 Casimicrobiaceae bacterium | reverse complement strand
GGCGTCGTCGGTTCCAAGACGCCGATTCATCCGAACGACGACGTGAATCGCGGCCAATCGTCGAACGATACGTTTCCCGCCGTCATGCACATCGCGACGGTCGAAGCGCTCGATCGGCGGTTGCTTCCCGCACTCGAACGGCTGCGCACGACGCTCGATGCGAAGGCGCGCGCGTTCGCCGACGTCGTGATGATCGGTCGCACGCACCTGCAGGATGCGACGCCGGTCACGCTTGGCCAGGTCATGTCCGGCTGGGTGGCGCAACTCGACGATGCGCGCACGGCGATCGAATTCGCGCGCCGCGGGCTCTATCCGCTTGCACTCGGTGGCACCGCGGTCGGCACGGGTCTCAATGCGCATCCGCAATTCGGCGAGCGCGTTTCCGCGGTCATCGCGCGCGAAACGGGCGTGCCGTTCGTGTCGGCGTCGAACAAGTTCGCGGCGTTGTCGGCGCACGATGCGATCGTCAACGTGAGCGCCGCGCTGCGCACGCTTGCCGGTGCGGCGATGAAGATCGCCAACGACGTTCGCTGGCACGCGAGCGGGCCGCGCGCGGGGATAGGCGAGATCACGATTCCGGACAACGAGCCCGGGTCGTCGATCATGCCCGGCAAGATCAACCCGACGCAGTGCGAAGCGCTGACGATGGTTGCCGTGCGCGTGTTCGGGAACGATGCCGCCGTGGCGTTCGGCGGGAGCCAGGGCAATTTCCAGCTGAACGTCTACAAGCCGGTCATGCTGCAGGGCGTTCTCGAATCGATTGACCTGCTGGCCGACGCCATCGATTCGTTCGACGAGCGCTGCGCGCAGGGCATCGAGCCGGAGCGCGCGCGCATTCGCGCCAACGTCGAGCGCTCGCTGATGCTCGTCACGGCGCTCAATCCGCACATCGGGTACGAGAACGCCGCGAAAATCGCGCTCGCTGCGCATCGCGAGGGCCTGAGCCTGCGCGAAGCCGCGCTGAAGCTCGGTCTCGTGAGTGCCGAGGACTTCGATCGGTGGGTGGACGCCGCGGCGATGACGCGCCCCGGCTAGTCGCGCCTGACGCCGCGTGTCATCCGGTAGAATCGCGCTCCGCCAATGGAGACGCGACCCTACGACCTGCTCGTCATCGGCGGCGGCATCAACGGCGCCGGCATCGCGCGCGATGCCGCAGGGCGCGGACTCTCCGTCCTGCTCGTCGAAAAGGACGACCTCGCGGCACACACGTCGTCGTGGAGCACCAAGCTGATCCACGGCGGGCTACGCTACCTCGAACACTACGAATTCAGGCTGGTTGCCGAAGCGCTCGCAGAGCGCGAAGTGCTGTTGCGCGCGGCGCCGCACATCATCGAGCCGCTGTTGTTCGTGTTGCCGCACGAGCCGCACCTGCGTCCCGCATGGATGATCCGCGCGGGACTTTTCCTCTACGACCGCCTCGGCGGAAAGATGACGCTGCCGAAGTCGTTCGGCGTCGATCTCGAGGGGACGCGATATGGCGCGGCGCTGAAGCCGCGCTTTCACCGGGGCTTCGTGTACGCCGATGCCCGTGTCGACGATGCGCGCCTCGTCGTGTGCAACGCGCTCGATGCGCGCGCTCGCGGCGCCGACATTCGCGTGCGCACGCTGCTGCAGCGCGCGCGTCGTGTAGATGGGGAGTGGCGCGCCACGCTCGTCGGTCCCGATGGGCGTACCGCGGAGGTTGCTGCTCGCGCGATCGTCAACGCGGCGGGCCCGTGGGTGTGCGAGGTGCTCGACGAAGTGAGCGACGCGCCGGTGAAGGCGAAGGTGCGGCACGTCAAGGGCAGCCACATCGTGGTGCCGCGCGTGCACGCCGAACCGCACGCGTACATCCTGCAGAACGCCGACAACCGCATCGTATTCATCATTCCTTACCAGGATCGCTATTCGCTGATCGGCACGACCGACGTTCCCGTCGAACACTACGAACGACCGGCGATCAGCGCGGAGGAAACGTATTACCTGCTGACGCTTGCCAACACGTACCTCGCAACTCCGCTGACGAACGCGGACATCGTGTGGACATTCAGCGGCGTGCGGCCGCTCTACGATGACGGGACGAGCGATCCGTCGGCCGTCACGCGCGACTACGTGCTCAAGGTCGACGCGGCGCGCAACGGCGCACGTGAAGCGCGCGCACCGGTGCTGTCGGTGTTCGGCGGCAAGATCACGACCTATCGCAAGCTTGCCGAGGCCGCGCTGGCCGAATTGAAGCCGTTCTTCCCTCATATGACCGGCGATTGGACGCGCGACGCCGTGCTGCCCGGCGGGGACCTCCCGCGAGCTGATCGGGCGGCGTGGCTCGCCGAGCTCGAACGCCAATATCCGAAACTGCCGAGCGAATTGTTGCGCCAGCTTGCGCACCGTCACGGCCGGCGTACGACGGACGTGCTCGATGGCGCGTCGGTCATCGACGATCTCGGTGTCGACTTCGGTGCAGGCCTGACCGGGCGCGAAATCGACTATCTGCGCAGCGAGGAGTGGGCGGTGTCTGCGGAAGACATCCTGTGGCGCCGTACCAAGTGCGGCCTGCCGATGACGCAGGTCGAGCGCGATCGCGTCGCCGCTTACGTCGGATGCTGACACGAATGGGTCCGATGGACGGACGCATGCGATGACATCCGCTCGACCCCGTCCGCTGGCGACGCTGCCGGAACAAACGCGGCGCGGGATCATCGGCGTGCTGACCGATATCGACGACACGCTGACGACACGCGGCCAGTTGACGGCCGCTGCGTACGGCGCGCTCGAACGCTTGCACGCGGCGGGAAAGATCGTCGTACCGGTCACCGGCCGGCCCGCAGGCTGGTGCGATCACATCGCACGCATGTGGCCCGTGGATGCGGTCGTCGGCGAGAACGGTGCGTTCTACATGCGCTATGACGCTGCGCGCGGCAGGTTGATGCGCCGCTTCGTCGCCTCGGACTCGAGCCGTCGCGAGCAACGCGCCCGGATCGCCGCCCTGGGTGAGGCAATCCTCGCGGCCGTGCCGGGTTGCGCGCTCGCGTCGGACCAGCACTATCGCGAGTCCGATCTCGCCATCGACTACTGTGAAGACGTAAAGGCGTTGCCGCGCGTCTCGGTCGACCGCATCGTTGCGCTGATGGAAGCGGCCGGCATGACGGCCAAGGTGAGTTCGATCCACGTCAACGGGTGGTTCGGTGATTACGACAAGCTCACGACGACGAAACTGCTGCTGCGCGAAGTTCATGGCGTCGATCTCGATGCGCGCCGGCGTTCTTTCGTCTTCGTCGGCGATTCACCGAACGATGCGCCGATGTTCGGCTACTTCCCGCACGCCGTCGGCGTCGCGAACATCGTGCGATTCCTGGACCGCGTGCCGACGCCGCCCGCCTACGTCACGGTCGGCGAGGCCGGTGCGGGGTTCGTCGAGGTGGTGAACACGCTGCTCGGGACGTGACGGCGGCCGCTGCGAGATCGCCGCGTTGCCGCGCCGAGTCGTGGACGGACTGGCGGCGGCGGCGAGACAGGCTGCACAGCCCACGCCGCCTCGACTGCGCGGCGGTGGCTCCGTGCGCGCCCGCCCGGGAAACTGCACGATGAATCAATGACTTTGCACGAGGTGTCGCAGATTTGCGCGCCCTTCATCGGCACACGGGCGTCTCCAGCCGACGACGGTATGCGAATTGCTAGAAAGAGTTCCCCGGCGCCGTTTTCGATGCGCACCGACGTTCAAGAGCAGGGAGGGAGACATGATTCGCTACGGCTTCACGATCCGCACCCGGATGGGCCAGCGGGTCGAGAATGTTTCGATCATCGCCGGTTCGCAGCTCGACGCCGAGCGCCGGCTGCGCCAGATGTACATCCAGTGCGAAATCCTCGAATGCCGCGAACGTTCGATCCCGCGGCGCTTCGAAGCCGCGAACGCGCACATGATCGACCTGATGGCGATCAGCCCGCCGACGATCCAGCACATCGGCTGAGTTAAAAAGGCGTTCGACTACAGCAACCGCTTGCGCACCTGCGTGACGCCGACTTCGGCGGCGATCACGACGACGAACATCGCAACCAGGATCAGCGCGACGCGATCCCACTGAAACAGGTTGAGCGCGGCATCGAGCGCCATGCCGATGCCGCCTGCACCGACGAGGCCGAGAACAGCCGACTCGCGAACGTTGATGTCGAAGCGGAATAGCGCAATCGACCAGAACGCAGGCTTCACCTGCGACCAGTAACCAAACGACAGTACGGAGAGCCACGGCGCGCCCGCCGCGCGCAATGCCTCGATCGGTCCGGGCTGCGCCTCGTCGAGCGCTTCACCCACGAGCTTGCCGACGAAACCGATCGAACGGAAGGCGATCGCCAGCGTTCCGGCGAGTGGGCCGGGTCCGAAGATGCCGACGAAGATCAGCGCCCACACCAGCGAATTCACCGACCGCGATGACACCAGCACGAGGCGCGCGAGCCAGTTGAGCGGCGCCGAAGGCACGAGACGTTTGGACGCGAGGATGCCGACCGGTGTCGCGAGCAGCAGCGCGAGCAGCGTGCCGAGCGACGCGATGTGAATCGTCTCCATCAGCGCGCCGTGAACGCCCGACGGATAGTGTTCCCACGCGATCGGCCACATCCGCGTGACGAGATCGACGACCTGGTCGGGCGCGTCGTAGAGAAATTCGGGAATGATCTCGATCGTGCGCAGCGACGCGACGATCGCGGCCACGAGTGCGAGATAGATCGTGAAGCGACCGAGCCGTTGTCCGGGCGTGAAGCGTTCCCAGCCGCCGTGGGCGACGGTCGCGGGAAGCGGTGCGCTCGCCATCAGTCGTCCTCGAGATGGCGCTCTTGCGACGCCGGCGTACCGCCGCGAAACAATCCGCTGAGCGTCACGTTGTCGATGAAGATGCGCCGCACGGCGGTCGCCAACACCTCGCCCGCCATGATCAGTGCGATCAGCGAAATCAGGATCGCCGCAACGAAGTCGTAGTCGAAACGCTGAAACGCGGCGAACAGCGTGCCGCCGATGCCCCCTGCGCCGACAATCCCGACCATCGTCGAATTGCGGAGGTTCGAATCGAGCTGATAGGTCGCGAAGCCGATGAAGCGCGAAAACACCTGCGGCAGGACGCCGAACGCGAGCACCGACGTGAACGGCGCGCCGGTCGCGCGGATCGCCTCGACCTGCCGGATCGACACTTCCTCGATCGCTTCGGTGAAGAGCTTGCCGATGAAGCCGATCGACGCGACGGTGAGCGCAAGAACGCCGGCAAGCGCGCCGAAGCCGACCGCTTTGACGAACACGATCGCGACCACCACCGGATGGAATGACCGCGCCAGCACGACGATGAGACGTGCCGGCCAGCTTATCCACGCCGGCATCAGGTTCCTCGCACCGAGCAGGCCGAACGGCAGAGCGAGAACGATGCCGAGTGCCGATGCGAGCACCGCGATTTGCAGGCTCTCCGCGAGGCCTTTCCACAACAGCTCCGACCGCTCGAAATTCGGTGGAAACATCCGGCTTAAAAAGCGTGCCGCATGCTCGAGGCCGGCTTGCACGCGTTCCCACGAAACCTCCATCTGCGCGGCTGCGTAGACGACGTACACTGCCAGCAGGACGAACGTGATCTGCGCCGTCCGATGGCGGGGGAATGCGTAGCGTGCAGCGCCGTCGGCGACGGGCGGCGCGTTCAATGCAGCCAATCCTCGCCGCCGTAGATCTGCTTCAGGATCGCGTCGGACAGCGCGCCCGGCGCACCATCGAACACGATCCGTCCGCCCTCCATGCCGAGGATGCGATCGGCAAAGCGTCGGGCGAGCGATACATCATGCATGTTGATCAGCACCGGGATGCGGTGCGACCGCGCGACGTCGGCGAGGAGCTGCATGATTTCCACCGACGTCTTCGGATCGAGCGACGACGTTGGCTCATCGGCAAGCAGCATCCGCGGCTCTTGCATCACCGCGCGCGCGATGCCGACGCGCTGCCGCTGGCCGCCCGACAGCGCGTCCGCGCGGCGATTCGCAAAACCGGTCAATCCCACGGTCTCGAGGAGCGCCTGCGCTCGCGCGATGTCCTGCTCCGGAAACCGGCGGCGCCATGCATTCCACGGGCTCACGTAACCGAGCCGTCCCGACAGCAAGTTCTCCATCACCGTCAGCCGTTCGACCAGGTTGTACTCCTGGAACACCATGCCGATCTGCCGGCGCGCATGGCGAAGCGCAACGCCGCGAATGCGCGCGAGGTCGCGGCCTTCGAACAGGATTTCCCCCGACGTCGGTTCGACGAGCCGGTTGATGCAGCGGATCAGCGTGCTCTTGCCGGTGCCGGACGGCCCGATGATCGCCGTGATGCCTTCGGCGGCGATCTCGACGTCGATGTCCCGCAAAACCGGCTTGCCGGCGACGTACGCTTTCGACAGGCGGCGGAGGATGAGCGCTTCAGCCATGCGGGAGCGCACGCCGGGTGCGCGACAGCCGTTTCAGTGAGCGCGCAAGTGTAGTGCATGCGCGGTGGCGATCACGCGGACGAAGCGCGCGTGCGCGCGACGGCTCGTCCGCCCCGCGCCTTTATGCGGATGACGTGTCGGTTATCCGCGCGTATTGCGCGTTGAGCTGCACGCGGTCGAAGTACGATCAGCCGCCGCCGTCCCTACTCTTCCCGTTCGCGTTGCCGTTCCCGCCGCCGTGGCCTTTCGCCGTTGCGACGGCATGGTTTCCTCCGGCCGTCACGACACCGGCGGAGCCACCGTTGCGATGCAGCGCTGCTGAGCTCGATCCCACGCCCCCACCGGACGCCGTCACGATGCCCCGGCCGATCGCGTTGCCGTTGCCGGTGACGACGCCGGTCGACCCGCCTGCACCCGCTGCCGTCGCAAGGCCCTTCGAGCCATGCGTACCCGCGGCGCTCGCCGCCGTGGTGAGTCCACGCGGGCCGGAGCGTGTTCCGTCGGCCGTGACCGTTCCGCTGCTGCTGCGGACGGTCCCGCTTGCCGCCGTCACGGCCGTCGATGTCGCCGTCGCCGCGCTCGCGGCTGCGACCGGCGTGTGCAGGCTGCGGTTCACGGCACCCATCGTCGTCCCGTAGCTTTTAGCGATCTGGCCCCAGCCCAGGCCATCGGCGCGTTGCTGCAGCACGCCGGCAAGCGTCGTCGTCGTGCCATCGGCGGCCGTGACCGATCCTCCGAGCAATGCCGCCTGCAGGTCGGCCGCCGTCGGATTCGCGATGCCGGCGTCCTGCAAGGCGAATCGGGTCAGCGCGAGTGCGTGCGAAACGTTCCCCCACCCCATCGCCTTCGTCGGCGGTGTGATCGATGTCGTGGTGACGACCGTCGCGCCCGCGGCGTCGGTCGACGACGTCGCGAGCGTCGCAACGGTGCCGGTGCGCAATGCGTTCGCGAGCGCAAGCGCGTTGTCCGGCGACCCCGCCAGCGTGGCGAATGGCGCGGCGAAGCGCGCCGCGCTGGGGCTTTTCGGTGTCGCTGTCTTCGCTGTGTCGGTCGTAACCGAAACCGACGTCCCGGCCGGGGGCGCTGCGCCCGTCGGCGAAACCGTCGCGGCCTCACACGTCGCGCCCAACGCGATGCCTAGTGCGATGACGAGCGACCTGACTTGCAATGAATCGTGGTTCACGATGGACTCCTTCGAGGTAGGGCCGGCGCGATCGCGCCTAGCCGGTGCCGACCAGCTTCTCGGTCTGCAGCACGATTTCGGTGGCGGTCGCCGCGTCGCGAACCAAACCGCCATCCTTGATGGCCGTCACGGTGACGCGCGTCGTGTTCGGCGTCAGCGACTCGATCTCGATTTCGATGGCGCGGTCGTGGGCCCGAGCCTTGATGATTTCCCGGTTGCCGTCCTGCTTCGCCTCGACGACCTTGATCTGCATCCGCCCGAGGGCCGCGACCGTCGACCGCCGGACCTTGGGTTGCGATGCCGCGAAGGTCTTGTAGACGATGCCGCCGAGCGTGTGCGACACGCCCGTCGCCATTCCGACGCCAACCGCGGTCAACGCTACGGCGGCGCAACCGGAAAGCCCCAGCACGGCACCGATGCAGGCCAGGGCGAGCGAGTAACGAAGCGTTTGGGGGGCCATGCCGAATTATGACGTTGGCATGGCGCTGAAGACGGACCGCGCGTCGGACGCGCGGCTGCGGGCCGACGACCGGTGAGGCACCGGCACGCGCAGCACCGACGCCCGAGGTACGGAAAGCGTGTGCTTACATGCGACGCAAACGCGTGCCGGCCGCGCTCTCCGGGACCGCTATTTCTTTGCGGACTTAGCCTTTTCCGCGGCTTCCGCTTCGCGCCGGGTTTCCTTGTCGTACGAAGCCTTGTCGAAACCCTGGCCCGAACCCTTGGCGACGGTACGGACGACGTCCCACGTCGTCTGGTAGTTGATCGGGAAGAACCGATCGGCGCCGTCGAACGCCTTCTTCATTTCCGGTGGAAAGCGATACTCGTAGAAGCACGTCAGCATCTTGTCCGCGAGCTTCGGCTCGAGATCGTGCGCGTACGCGAACGACGACGTCGGGAATTTCTGGCTGCGATAAATGACGCGATAGTCCGCTTCCTTGATTTCGCCGCGAACGCCCATTCGATGAAACACGTCGGAGGCCACGGCGGCCGCGTCGTAGTCGCCGGTTCCGACGCCGAGCACCGATTGATCGTGCTTGCCCGAAAACACGATCTTGTAATCCTTGTCGGGCGTCAGCCCTTCCTTGGGGAACAGCGCAAGCGGCGCGAGGTGCCCCGAGTTCGACGACGGGGACGTGTGTGCGAGCTTCTTGCCCTTCAGATCGGCGAGCTTCTGGTACGGCGAGTTCGCCTTCACGACGACGATCAGGTTGTAGCCCTGGAACTCGTTCGCGTACCCCTTGACCGCGAACGGGATGGCGCCGGCGAGGTTCACCGCGAATGCGGTCGGACCCGTCGAGAAACCGCCGACGTGCAGGCGACCCGAGCGCATCGCCTCGATCTCCGCGGCGTTCGATTGCACCTGGTAGAACACGACCTTCTTGTTCAGGCATTGCGACAGGTACGTCGTGAACGGCTTGAAGATGTTCTCGTAGACGGCGGGGTCTTCCACCGGCGTGTAGGTGAACACGATCGTCGACGGGTTCTTCCACTTCTTCGGGTCCGTCGGCAGGTCGGCGACGAGATCGCGGTTCTCGTCGCAGTACAGCGTGTCGAGCTCGCCGCGGTTCTTGCAGGCGTCCGCGGCGAGGACCGGAACGGAAGCCATCGTGCCGGCGAGGGCAACGGTGAAGGCGGCGAACCAACGGACAAGACGCATGGTGTTGACTCCTGCGGAGGGATGCGGACGCCGGCAGCTCCGGGCCGCGGGACAAGGCGATAGTGTATCGAGCGCGGGTCGCACGCTTGCCGCTCTCGCGGCGCGATCCGGCGCTGCCGTGAGCTCCTTCGTTGCTTGCAGGACGCGAGGCGGGGAATCGGGACATCGCGTCCGCCGTTTCCGGCACAGGCACTCTAGCACTTCGCCGCTGGGTGCGGCAGCCCCGGGTCACCCGCGATCGCGGCCGCCGAAGGGCTTTGTCGTATCATTGCCGCTTCGACCTTCGACCTTCCCGTTCGCGTGATCTCG
>DASSEA010000075.1:0-6731 GCA_035696805.1 Casimicrobiaceae bacterium | reverse complement strand
AGAGCGGCGTGAACGTACGCGGAAAACGCGACAGCGCGGCCTGCAGCGATTCGCCCGCGAGCACGTGCGCGCGAATCGCCAGGACGAGCTTTGTCGCCGCTGCGTCGTCCGACTGCTCGGACACGGCAACGAGCGCCTGCTCGAGCGGCATTCCCGACTGCACGAGCGATGCCAACTGGCGCGTCAGCAGCGCAAGCGATCCCGACGCAAGCCGCGTGCGCTGCAGCGCAGGCGCACGGGCGGGGGCGGCATCGATCGCGGTAGGCGTCAGCCCGTCGGCGCGCAGCCGATCGCGCGCGGCCCGCGCGCTGTCCGCATCCAGCAGTCCCTGTTGCAGACGTCCCTGCGCATCCACCGCCTCGAAACGAAACGCACTCATGGGCGCAGACTGCGCGGACCGCTACGCGTCGCGCGTGACGCGCGTAAGCTCGGTGAGGGACGTCGTGCCGGCGGCGATCAGGCGTGCGCCATCGCCGCGCAGCCGCTGCATGCCTGCGCGGAGCGCCGCATCGCGCAGCGCAAGCTCCCCCGCGCCGTCGTGGATCAGCCGTCGCAGCGCGTCGTCGATCTGCAGCAACTCGTACACGCCCGTGCGGCCGCTGAAGCCACTCTGATTGCAATGCTCGCAACCGGCTGCCTGCCACACCGCAGTCGCCGCAGGCAGTCCGAGATCCGCGTGCAACCGCCGCTCGCCGTCGCTGGGTGGTGAAACGCTCTTGCAATGCGTGCAGAGCGTGCGCACGAGCCGTTGCGCAAGAACGCCGAGCAGGCTCGAGGCGAGCAGGTACGGCTCGACGCCCATGTCGGCGAGGCGCGTGATCGCGCTCGCCGCATCATTCGTGTGCAACGTCGCCAGCACCAGATGACCCGTCAACGATGCCTGCACGGCGATCTGTGCGGTTTCGAGATCGCGGATTTCGCCGATCATGATGACGTCGGGATCCTGGCGCAGGATCGAGCGCAGCGCACGCGCGAACGTCAAGTCGATGCGCGCGTTGACCTGCGTCTGCGCGACGCCATCGATCGCGTATTCGATCGGATCCTCGACCGTCATCATGTTCGCGCTGCCGCGCGGCAGCCGCGACAGCGCTGCGTAGAGTGTCGTCGTCTTGCCGGAGCCCGTCGGCCCCGTGACGAGCAGGATCCCGTGCGGCTGCCGGATCAGGCGATCGACGGCGTCGAGCGTGACGTCGCTCATGCCGAGGGCGGCGAGGTCGAGACGCGCTGCCTCCTGATCGAGCAGCCGCAACACGACGCGCTCTCCCGCCCCGGTCGGCAACGTCGAAACGCGGACGTCGACCTGCCGATCGCCGAGCTTGAGCGCGATCCGGCCATCCTGAGGGAGCCGCTTTTCGGCGATGTCGAGTCCCGCCATGATCTTGAGCCGAGACACGAGTGCGCCGTGCAGCGCGCGCGGAGGCTCGACGATGTCGCGCAGCATGCCATCGATGCGGAAGCGCACGACGGCACGCGCCTCGTACGGCTCGAAGTGCAGGTCGGATGCGCGCTCGCGCAAGGCCTGCAGCAGGAGCGCGTTGATCATACGGATGACGGGCGCTTGCGCGCCGTCGTCGAGCAGATCCTCGCTCGCCGGCAACTCCTGCATCAGCCGCGCGAGATCGGCCTCGTTGGCAAGGCCCTCGCGAAGCGCAAGCGCTGCGCCGCCCTGGTTGTAGGCGCGCGCGAGTTCCGCGGCGAACGTTTCCGCCTCGACGGCGCGCGTCACGAGCGGCCGGTTCAACACGCGCTTCAGCTCGGCGATCCCCTCGATCGTCGCATCCGGTCGCAGCAACACGACCACCGCATCGCCTTCGTTGCGCCACGCGAGAACGCCGTGTGCGCGCGCGAACGCGTACGGAATCCGCGCGGCCGGACCGCTGTCGGCGAGAGCTTGCGCAGTAGCCACGAAGGAATCCGGCTACTTCGGCGCGGCCTGCGGCGTCCCCGATGGCACGGCGGGTGGCGTCGCCGGCGAGGTACGCGGCGGAATGAACTGCGGCGGACCCGGCGTCAGCACGCTCCGGGGTGCGCCCGGCATCGGCACGCTCTGCGGCACACCCTGCGCTGCGCCCGGCATCAGCACGCTCTGCGTCGTCCCTGGAAGCACGCCTTGCGGCGGCAACTCGGGCATCGTCGGGTCGGTCCAGAACCAGCGCGGGCCCGGAATGCTCTGCAGTTGTTCGCCGCGCAGGTAATCGTAGCGCTCCGACGTGAGCTCGCGCCCATCGTTGGATGTGCGCACGATCGTGGGCTTCAGAAAGATCATCAGGTTCGTCTTCTGCCGCAAACGCGTGTCGTAGCGGAACAGCGAGCCGAACACCGGGATGTCGCCGGCGTACGGGAGCTTCTCGGTGCCGTCGTTGAGGCTGTCCTGGATGAGGCCGCCGAGCACGACGATCTGCTGGTCGTCGATGACGACCGACGACTCGAGCGCACGCTTCGAAAGGATCGGTCCCGCGCTCGAAGAATCCTGCACGCGCGACACTTCCTGGTAGATGCCAAGCCGGATCGTGCCGCCTTCGGTGATCTGCGGCCTTACGCGCAGCACAAGCCCCACGTCTCGGCGCTCGATCGTCTGGAACGGCTGCACCGTCGACGTCGAGCCGGTGGTCGCGTACTGGCCCGTGATGAACGGAACGTTCTGGCCGACGATGATTCGCGCCTCCTCGTTGTCGAGCGTGAGCAGCGTCGGCGTCGACAGGATGTTCGCCTTCGCATCGTTTTCGAGCGAACGGACGAGAAGCCCGAGGTTGTTGATGACGCCGAGGCCCGGGATGTTGATCGTGCCGTTGATGATCCCGAGGTTCAGTCCCTGCCCCACCGAACCGAGGTTGACCGACGCGTCGATGATGTTGTTGCCGCTGCCGCGCGTGCCGAAATTCGTGCCGCCGAATCCCTGCACCCCCGTGCGGTTGCGGTTCGCACCGGACAGCACCTGCCACTGGATGCCGAATTCCGCCGCCTTGTCCGACGACACTTCGACGATCAGCGCCTCGACGAACACCTGCGCGCGCCGCGTATCGAGGCGTTCGATCACCGCGCGCAGATTGTTGTAGACGGGTTCGGGCGCCATGATCACGAGTGCGTTGTTCGCGGTGTCCGCCTGGATCATCGCGCCGCCGGCCGCAAATGCGGTCGTTGCGCCGGTGGTCGCACTCGTGGCCAGCGGACCCGTGGCTGCGGCCGATGCGGGGAAACCGGTCACCGCTGCCGTCGCCGTCGTCGGCATCGTCGCAGGCGTCGGCGCGGTGCCCGCCGCGGACGCACCCATGGCGGGGCGTTCCGCGCCGTACAGTCCACGCAATGTTTCCGCGACGTGCGCAGCGTCCGCATTGCGCAGATAGACGATGAACACGTTGCCGCCGACGCGCGCCGGCGTGTCGAGTTGCTCGATCAACTGGCGGACGCGCGCGCTTCGCGCGGGATTGTCGGCGCGCACCAGGATGCTGTTAGAGCGCGGATCGGCGACGAGCGACACGCGCTGCTGCGCTTCCTGCGCTGCACCGGGCGCCGACGCATCGGCAAGCACCCGGTTGACGAGCGCAACGACATCGAGTGCCGATGCGTTCCTGACCGGGACGAGCATCGGCTCGCCCGCGGGCGGCTGATCGAGCGACGCGATGATGCGATCGATGCGCTTCAGGTTGTCCGCGTAATCGGTGACGATGATCGCGTTGTTCGGGATGTACGCCGAGATCGTGTTGTTCGGCGAAATCAGCGGCCGCAGCACGGTCACGAGTTGCGCAGCCGATTCATAGCGCAGCGCGATCACCTGCGTGACGATGCGCTCGCCGCTCGCCGTGACGGCGCCTCGCTGCACGGGACTCGCCTGCGTCTTCGCATCCGCTTCGGGAACGATCTTGACGACGCCGTCGGTTTCCACGGCAGCGTAGCCCTGCATCCGCAGCGCCGACAGCAGCGTCGGATACACGAGCGCCTTCGGCACCGGACGCGCGGACGCGATGTTGATCGTGCCCTTGACGCGTGGGTCGACGAGGAAATTGCGTCCGGTGATTTCGCCGACTGCCTTCACCACGGCGTCGATGTCCGCGTTGACGAAATTCAGCGTGACCGTATCCGCGTCCTGCGCAAGCGCCGCCGGCGCAAGCAGCACGCACGTCCAGAACAGCGCAGAGGCGACGATTCCCCGCAGGCGCAACAGCGCGCGCGAACAGGCCCCGGCGTCACCTGACGCGGCACAGCGCGGCGCGGGAAGAACCAACCTGATCACGGGGAAGGACGCCGCGCCGACGGATGGCGGCCTCTCTGCAGAACCCGACGCGGACGTTCGGTAGCCTGGCAGGAGGAAGATGTCGGCAATCGAAGCGCGTGGCGGAGCCGCCTCGGCGCGAGCGGCATCCCGTTACGGCACCGCCGCAATCGAAGGAGACGCGCTCGCGTCACGAAGCGGAATCGGCGGCGATGATAGCATGGGGTATCGCGCTTTTCCGCAGCGGCGGCGAGGCGCTCCCGGCCACTTTCGGCATGAATCCAACGCCGGGGCCCGCCGCATCAAACCCTCAAGCAACTCGAGGGAGTACGCATGCAGCTTTCGGTCATTTCACCGTCGGGCGGCATCCCGCGCCGGCTGGTGCTCGGCACCGCATTCGCGATCGGCCTGCTGCTGGCGCTCGCCCCGCAAACGGCTGCCGTATTCGCCGCCGACGGGCCCGCGTTGGTTGTGGCGCAAGCCGACACACCGCGAACCCCGCCCGCGCCTGCAGGCACCGCGGCCGACGGCAAGGCGGCGGCGGGCAAAGACGGCATTGCATCGTCGAGGACACCCGCGGTTCCCATGCCGCCAGTGCCGCCGATCCCCGGGGCGACGTCGCCGGACACGCCGTCTGCCGACCAGGAGGCAGACACCGAAACCGACGCGTCGACGAAGGGCCGCGTCACCGTCGAGAACCATGGAATCGTCATCGAGAAGGGCCGCAAGCGCGTGCGCGTGGAAGGTCTCGGTCGGGACCGGGAGTACGACTCGTTCGAGCAATTCGTTCAGGACGCGCCATGGCTCGCCGGACTGGTATTCCTGGTCGTGCTGCTCGTGTTCCTCGTGCCGCTGCTGATCATCGTGCTTCTGATCTGGTACAAGATCCGCAAGAACCGCATGGCGAACGAGACGATGCTGAAACTCGCCGAGCGCGGCGTCGTGCCAACGACGGCCGCAATGGACGCCGTGGCGTCGGGCTCGGCGGTGCCGATGGCCGATGCGGCGACCAGCGGCCCGGCGGCAATTCCGGCCTACGAGCATGCGCGCGCATTGCAACGGCGCACCGTCTGGTCGGACCTGCGCAAGGGAGTCATCCTGACCGGCATCGGACTCGGACTCGTCGCGTTTTCGATGTTCGACGACGGCACGCCGAACAGCGTCGGTCTCGTGTGCCTGTTCGTCGGTGCCGGTTATTGCCTGCTGTGGTATTTCGAGGATCGCCATCGCCTGCCGCAACGCAACGCGTCGACGACGACGACGCCAACCCCCCCAGGGGGCGCCTGATTGGCCCGCGCACGCGAACCGGCGCGTCACGATGGTCACGATGCATGATCGTACTCACACGCAATCGCTGCGCCGCACGCGGGCGCGTGACGCAGCACGCGATGGCGTGACCGATGGCTGCGAAGGCAGCTGCGCCCGACATTCCCGACGCGCAACTGATCGCCCGCTGCATCGTGGGCGACGACCGGCACGCGTTCACGGAACTCGTCAAGCGGCATCAGTCGGCGGTGCGCGCATGCCTGCGCAAGCTGACCGCGGGCAATCACGCGCTCGCCGACGACCTCGCGCAGGATACGTTCGTGTTGGCCTGGCGCAACCTGAAGTCGTTCCGGCAGGAAGCCCGATTCTCGACGTGGCTGTATCGGATTGCGACCAACTGCTGGCTCGCGCACGCACGCAAGCGACACGAGGAACTGCTGGGGGACCGCGATGATGCCGTCGCCGAAGACGATGACGATGGCGGCGGCGAGTCGTCGTTCGGTGGTGATCACGCAGCCGGCACGACGATGAAAATCGATCTCGAACGCGCAATGGCACTGCTGTCCGACGCAGAAAGGGCTGCAATCGTCCAGTGCTACCATAACGATCTGTCGCACGAGGAAGCTGCGTACGTCCTCGGTTGTCCCGTCGGCACCGTAAAGACGCACGTGTTGCGCGGCAAGCAGAAGCTCAAGCGGGCGCTCGCGGCCTGGGCGCCTTCTGCCTTGACGTAACGATGACGACTTCGCCCAACATCGACATGCAGGTGCGGGATCCGGCCGACTGGATGGACGACCTGTTGTTGCGCGATGCGCGCGACCACGCCGACTACATCAGCGACGGCGGGTTCACGGCACGCGTCATGGAGCAGTTGCCGCCGGCGGGTGTTCTGCCCGCATGGCGACGGCCATTCGTGATGTTGCTATGGGCGGTCGCGGGTGTATTGCTCGCCGTGTCGCTGCCGGGACTTGCCTACGACGTCGCCCGAACCGCGTATACGCTCCTGGCGGCGCGACCGTTCTCGCTGTCCACGCTGGGTTTCATGGTCGTGGCGATCGGCGTCGCGACATGGACGGCCGCGGCCGTGGCGCTGCGCAGAGACTAGCGCGCCATAATGTCGCGCCGTCGGTATTGCCGAACCTTAACCCCGATAGCAAGAAAAAAATGTGGTGCCGCGCGTCACGCGCGTGACTGAGCGTCGAGCGTAGCCTCGGCCTCCTTGGACGGTCGGCAATGGAAGTGACAAACGTTGTCG
>DASSEA010000074.1:0-4192 GCA_035696805.1 Casimicrobiaceae bacterium | reverse complement strand
AGGTTCCGTTTGCCGGCGACCCCGCGTTGAGCGCGCTATTCGATAAGTGGCACCTCGGTCCGCTCCGGCTGCTGAACTTCGCCGTGCTGGCAATCCTGGTCGTGCACGGTCGCCGCATGTTTGCCGCGTGGTCACTGCATTCGTCGATCGCGACGATGGGGCGCGCATCGCTGCTCGTGTTCAGCGCGCACCTGCTGCTGTGCCTCGTCGTGCTCGCCACCGTCGGCGACGCGATCGGCCCGCACGTGGGACTGCTGGATGCGGCGCTCCTGGCGGGAACGCTGGTGACGCTCTACGCGGTCGCGCGGGCGTCGCTGCCGCGCGAAAAGAGCCATCGCGGCCGACTGCGAATCGGCGATGGGCGCGGGCGGTCCGCGACCGCCGTCAGTGCACGTATTGCGCGATGACGCGCTTCCACAGGGCGTAACCGTCGGCGTTCAGGTGCAGTGCATCCGCGCGGAACAGCTCCGAGCGCGGCTTACCGGCGGCATCGAGCATTGGCGTGTAGACGTCGATGAAGTCGACCTTGCCCTCGACGTCCGCGTAATGGCGAATCAGCGCGTTGGTTTCCTGGATGCGCGTCAACAGGCCGCTGCGCGACGGACTCGGCTTGATCGAGATGTAGGCGATGTCGGTGTCGGGCAGGTCGCGGTGGACACCCTCGACGAACGCGGTAAAGCGCCGCAGCACCTCCTGAGGTGTCGTTCCGGCGGCGAGATCGTTGTCGCCGGCATACACGAGCACCGTTCGCGGGCGATACCGGACGACGAGCCGATTCAGGTGCTTGACGCAGTCGGACAGTTGCGAGCCGCCGAAGCCGCGCTTGATGACGACCGGCAGATCCTTGAACTGCTCCTCGAGGTCGCTCCACAACCGGATCGAGGAGCTGCCGACGAACAGCACGCCGCCCGCGGGCCGGGGATGCGCGGCGTCGTCCGCCGCAAACGCGTTGAACGCCGCGTCCCACGGCGACGAGGCAACCGCTGTGTCGGTCGACGCGACGGCCGGCGTATCGACCGACGCAACCGCGATGGACACCGTGAACAACGATGCAAATGCGGCAACGACGAGCGGTTTGACGGACATCAAGATTCGGGCCAGAAAGCGGGGAGCGCGGTTAGTCAACGGATTTTGCGAGAGGTTGCGTCGTTCGACGATTTTAACCGACAGGCGGGCACGACGCGTGCCATTCGCTTGTCTCTTATCAAGATGGGCGCAGAAGGGCCGTAGTCAACCGCCGCGTCGGCGCCTGTCCCGGCGGACGTGCCGTCAGCGCCGGGAGGCGAGCAGCACCCGGCGCCGCTCCAGGCTCTCCGCGGGCCAGTAGCGGTCGCGATCGTAGTACTCGGCGACTGCCGGGGTGCCTGGCGCCAGCGTTACCCAGGGCTGTTTCGTCGACGTGAAGATGTGGATGTCCGGCGGCAGGCGGTCCGGGTCGTCGAGCGTGCCGACCCGTACGAAGCGAATCGCGTCGCCGGCGCCCGCGTAATTGCTCCACAGTGCAATCCAGCAGGTTGGGCAGCGTGTGATTTTCTGGCCGCGGCCGCTGTTCGACGGTGTAGCGACGATTCGCGGTTCGCCCTGCATGACGACGACCCGGTCCGCCTCGATCATCGCGTTCAGCGCAAACGCCGCACCCGTTTCGCGCTGGCACCAGCGGCAATGGCAGCAGTGCACGAAGAGCGGCGGCGTCTGCATCCGATAGCGGACGTTGCGACAGGTGCAACTGCCCTCGATGGGGAATTCGTCAGTCATGGCTCTTCGTCACTTTGGAGTCCACGGAGGGCCCTTGAGCTCGATCGTGTTGCCTTCGGGATCCTGCACGTAAATCGATGGACCGTCGCCTTCGGCGCCGTAACGCGACGCTGCCGGCTCGGTCGCAATGCCCGCACTTTCCAGATAGGTGCGAATGCCGTGCTCGTCGAACGTTTCGAGGCGAAAGCACACGTGGTCGAGGTTGTGGCCGTCTCGTCCTGGCGCAGCGCCTCCGGCGCGCCCGAGCGGTCCCTCCACGGGAACGAGATCGACCAGCGAGCGACCTGCGCGAAGCTGAACCAGTCCGATGTCCTGGCGGTCGCGTTCGATCGCGCAGCCGAGGACGTCGCAGTAGAACGCCATCATCCGCGGCAGATCGATGACGCGCAGCACGATGTGGTCGAGCTCGCGCACGACGATCGGCGCCGCGGCCACGTCAGGCTTCCGCGTAGTTCGACACCTCGATCAGGTTCCGGTCGGGGTCACGGAAATACACGGATCGGATCGGGCCGGTCGCGCCCGTCTTCGCAACGGGCCCTTCGATGATCTCGACATCGCATCGCCGCAGATGCGCGACGACGTCGTCGAGCGGCGTCGACGTGACGAGGCAAAGATCGATCGATCCGGGCGTCGGTCGTGCCGCCTTCGGCTCGAATTCGCGTCCGGCTTCGTGCAGATTGAACTTCTGGCGCCCGAACGCGAGCGCCTTGCGATTGCCGGCGAACGTCAGCGGTCGCATGCCAAGCACCCGCGCATAAAACGCACACGTGGCCTCGATGTTCTGCACCGTCAGGACGACGTGGTCGATGCGGTCGATAACCATGGCGTGCAAAATTCTCGCATGCTTACGAGGTCGATGACGCGTACGTCTATGGCATCGCCCGCAATCGTCATTCGCGCGAGCGTCACCGGCAGCCGAAAACGACGCGGTCCGGCGCTTCCGGGATTGAGGTAGACGACACCGTCCCGCGCCCGGATCCGCGGCTGGTGCGAATGTCCGGATACCACCACCCGAATTCCGCGACGCGCGGGATCGAAGCCGAGCTGCGTGACGTCGTGCAACACGTGGATGGAGACGTCCTCGATCTGAAGTCGTTCGGTTTCGTCGATCGATGTGGCCCACGCGGCGCGATCGTTGTTGCCGCGCACGGCAGTAACCGGCGCGTGCGAGGCTAGCGTGGCCAGGATCGCGGCGTTGCCGATGTCGCCGCCGTGGATGATGTGTGCGCAACCCGCCAGCGCGCGCAGTGCTTCCGGCCGGAGCAGGCCATGCGTATCCGAGATCACGCCGACGACGGTCATCGCGCCGGGTGAAGCTGCGATCTGCGTCGCGGCCAGAAAACCCAGGCGTAGATCACGGCGTTGATGGCGATGAGCGCGAGCGCCAGCAGGATCTGGGTGTTCGCCGTAAGTCCGTCGGGGTAGAGCACGCGCAAGAGATAGTGCTCGATGAAGCTTTCACCGTAGCCGGCGTCGCCCGCCTGGATGCGCAGCGTGTTCTCGACGTACGTGAGCGGACAGATGCGCGCGGTGGACTCCGCGAGGACGCCCCACGCCATGGCCGGCAGATGCGCCCAGATCACCCGGCGCCAGCGCAGGGCAAGCACCGCGCCGAGCGTCACGAAAGCGACGAACGCCGCGTGCAGCAGGAGCACCGCATCGGCCGCGATTCGAAAGCTCATGGCAGGCAATTCACCGACGGGACGCAGGCAACGGTCGATGCGGGGGTATCGGTGTCAAACCGCGCCGCGCTTGCGCCGCTCGGCGAGCAACTGTTCGGTCACGTGAATGTTGATCGCAACACCGCTCATGTTGGGGTTTACCGCGAGCGCGCGCTTCCAATACTGAATCGCGCGTTCGTACTGCTCGAGCTGGAAGTAGATCTGGCCGTAGCCGGCGAGCGCACCAAAGTGTAGCGGGTTGCGCTTCATCACCTCGTCGCAGTCGACGAGCGACCGACGGAACTCACCGGCGAGGAACAGCGCCGTCGCACGCTTGTTCCAACCCTCCGCAAAGTCCGGCTTGCGCTCGATCACCTGGGAAAAGATCGCGATTGCGTCGTCGAGCGCGCCGGCCTGCATTCGCTCGACGCCCGTCGCGAGCAGCGCGTCGATCGCGTCGTCGCCCGAGCGGCTCCAAAGCGTCCACAGCGCCTGCTCGGCGACGTTGCGAACGTAGCGGCTGTCGTCGGTCAGGTGCCTGCCGATGAGCGTCGCGTCGTCCTGCGTGCCGTGGCTCGCGATCCACGTCAGCGCTTCGGCGCGCTGATCGGCGTCGGACGACGCCGCTGCGCGTACGGCGTCCTCATGCGTCGACGGGGGATCGGCGGACGCATTGAACGTCACGAGCAACAGGAACGACGCAGCGATTCGCGCGATCGAGTTCATTGAATTAACACTTTGGGGTCAGAGCAATAAGTCGACTTATTGCTCTGACC
>DASSEA010000073.1:0-3159 GCA_035696805.1 Casimicrobiaceae bacterium | reverse complement strand
TCCCGAGCGCGATCGATTTCAAGAAAGGCGGTTACATCGCGGCGCTCATCGCGCTCGTGCTGTATCCGTTCGCTCCATGGGAAGGCAACGCGGCCGCGTTCGTCGGCGGCATCGGCGCGACGATGGGACCGTTGTTCGGTGTCATCATGGTCGATTACTACCTCGTCGCCAAAGGCGGGATCAACGTGAACGCGCTCTACCAGGAGCATGGCGAATACCGCTATCACGGCGGCTTCAACATCGCAGCATTCATTGCCGCCGGAATCGGGGCGCTCTTCTCGAGCATCCTGCCGAATTTCAGCAACGTGCTGCCGGCGTGGTGGGGCGTGTACGGCTGGTTCTTCGGCGTGGCGATCGCCGGCGGGGCGTATTACGTGCTCGCGATGATAATGCCGCGGCCGAGGGCGCACGCGGCCGCGTGACGCCGGGATAGTAGCGGCCGGGTGCAGCGTCGTCCGGCCGCCGGCCCGCCGACGCGGTCATCAGCCCGGCGGCCCGTACCCGCCGCCACCCGGCGTCTCGATGACGAACACATCGTCGCGGTTCATCTCGACCTGGAACGTGGCGCCGAATTCCTCGCGCGTCCCGTCGCTGCGCTCGACCCAGTTGCGCCCGACCGCACCGGGATGGCCGCCCGCGACGCCGAACGGCGCGACCGTGCGGTGGTTGGCCAGCATCACCGCGGTCATGGGTTCGAGGAAGCGCACGCGCCGCACCGCGCCGCACCCGCCGCGATGCGCACCGTCACCGCCGCTGCCGCGTCGAATGGAAAACGATTCGAGCCACACCGGGAAGCGCCATTCGAGCACCTCGGGATCGGTGAGGCGCGAGTTCGTCATGTGCGTCTGGACGACGCTCGCGCCATCGAAATCCGGCCCCGCGCCCGCGCCGCCGGCGATCGTCTCGTAATACTGGTACGTCGCATTGCCGAACGTGAAATTGTTCATCGTGCCTTGGGAGGCGGCGAGCACGCCGAGCGCACCGTACAGCGTGTCGGTGACCGTCTGCGACGTTTCGACGTTCCCGGCGACGACCGCCGCCGGGTAGCGCGGGCGCAGCATCGAGCCGTCCGGAATGACGATCGTCAGCGGCTTCAGGCATCCGGCGTTCATCGGGATGTCGTCGTCGACGAGCGTGCGAAAGACGTACAGCACGGCCGCCTTGCATACGGCCGCGGGCGCGTTGAAGTTCGTGGGCTGCTGCGCGCTCGTCCCGGTGAAATCGATCGTCGCCGAGCGCGCAGCGCGGTCGACGGCGATCGCGACGCGTACCACGGCGCCGCTGTCCATCGCGTATTCGAAGCGACCGTCGGACAAGGCGCCGACGACACGGCGCACCGCCTCCTCCGCATTGTCCTGCACGTGCTTCATGTACGCGCGCACGACCGGCAGGCCGAACTGCGCGACCATCTTCGCGAGCTCCTCCGCGCCTTTGGTGCATGCGGCGACCTGCGCGCGCAGGTCGGCGAGATTCTGCTCGACGTTACGCACCGGATAGCGGCCCTGCGTGAGGAGTTCGCGCATCTCCCGCTCGAGGAAGCGGCCGCGGGCGACGAGCTGGATGTTGTCGAGCAGCACGCCCTCCTCGTCCACTTCCGTCGAATCGGGCGGCATCGACCCCGGCGTGATGCCACCGATATCCGCGTGGTGGCCGCGCGATGCGACATAGAACTCGGGCTGGCTTGAGTCGGAGAGAAACACCGGCGCGATCACGGTCACGTCGGGCAGGTGCGTACCCCCGTTGTACGGTGCATTCAGCACGAAGACGTCGCCCGGCTGCATCGTTCCCGTCCGCCTGTCGATCACCGTCTTCACGCTCTCGCCCATCGAGCCGAGATGCACCGGCATGTGCGGCGCATTCGCGATCAGGTTGCCGTCGGCGTCGAACAACGCGCAGGAGAAATCGAGGCGTTCCTTGATGTTGACCGAGTACGACGTGTTTGCCAGCGTGACGCCCATCTGCTCGGCGATCGCCATGAACAGGTTGTTGAAGACTTCGAGCAGCACCGGGTCGGCGCTCGTGCCGATGGCGTGAGCACGCTCGAGCGGCACAACACGTTCGAGGATCAGGTGATCGCGCGGTGTGAGCGCCGCGCGCCAGCCCGGCTCGATCACGGTCGTCGCATTCGATTCGCGGATGACGGCAGGTCCGTCGATCAAATCGCCGGGTCTCAAATCCTCGCGTGCGTACACGGACGCATCGCGCCAGGCGCCTTGCGCGTAGACGCGATTCACGCGCAGGGGTGCCAGCGCACCCGTTCGCGGCGCGAACGCGGGCGGCGTTTCGTCGACGTCCTGCGATGTTCCGATCGCCTCCACGGCAATCGCCTCGACGACGAGCGCCTTGCCGGGCATCAAGAAACCGTACTGCTGTCGATAGCGCCGCTCGAATTCGGCGACCACCTCGGCAAGCGCACCCGATCCCGGAATGGAGAGCGTCGTATCGGTGCCTTCGTACTTGAGGTGCAGCGTACGTTCGCACCGGATGCGATCGGATGCAACGGCTTGCGCGAGGACGTCTTCGCGCGCAGCCGCTTCGAGCACGCGGAAACGCGCACGGCACGCGTCGAGCGCGGAGGTTGTCAGCGTCGCCTCCACCGCCTGCTGACGCAGCGCGCGCACGTCGGCGAGTCCCATGCCGTAGGCCGACAGCACACCGGCCAACGGATGAACGAATACGCGTCGCATGCCGAGCGCGTCGGCGACGCGACACGCGTGCTGGCCGCCGGCACCGCCGAACGAACACAGTGTGTAGGCAGTGACGTCGTAGCCGCGCTGCACTGAGATGTGCTTGATCGCGTTCGCCATGTTCTCGACGGCGATGTCGAGGAACCCGTCGGCGATCTGCTCCGGCGTCCGGCGGCTGCCGGTGCTCTGCGCGATCGCTTGTGCGAGGGCGTCAAATTTCTCGCGCACGACCGCGGCGTCGAGCGGCTCGTTCCCGTGCGCCCCGAAGACTTTCGGAAAGAGCTCGGGATCGAGCTTGCCGACCATTACGTTGCAATCGGTGACGGTGAGCGGGCCTCCACGACGATAGGAAGCCGGGCCCGGATTGGCGCCGGCTGACTGCGGGCCCACGCGCAGCCGCGAACCGTCGAACGTACAGATCGACCCGCCGCCCGCGGCAACGGTGTGGATGCTCATCATCGGCGCACGCAGC
>DASSEA010000072.1:0-2747 GCA_035696805.1 Casimicrobiaceae bacterium | reverse complement strand
GGTCAGAGCAATAAGTCGACTTATTGCTCTGACCCCGAAGTCAATGCCTCCGGCACCGAAGGTTCCGCGTCGACGCGTCGACGGCGTGTTGCTGCTCGACAAGCCGTCCGGCATCACGTCGAACACGGCGCTGATGCGCGTCAAGCGGATCTACCGCGCGGAAAAGGCGGGGCACACCGGCACGCTCGACCCGCTCGCTTCGGGACTGTTGCCGGTCTGCTTTGGCGAAGCGACGAAATTCGCGCGCTTTCTGCTCGAAGCCGCGAAGCGTTATCGCGCGAGCGTCCGCTTCGGCATCACGACGACGACGCTCGACGCCGAGGGCGAAGTCGTCGAGACGCGAGACGTCACGATCGATCGCGCGCAGGTCGAGGCCGTGTTGCCCCGCTTCATCGGGCGGATCCGGCAGGTGCCGCCCGCATTCTCGGCGCTCAAGCATCAGGGGCGAAGTCATTACGAATACGCGCGGGCCGGCATCGACGTTCCGCGGGCCTCGCGCGACGTCGACATCGAGTCGCTGACGCTGCTCGACTGGTCGCGGCCGTACGCATCGCTGGATATCGTCTGCAGCAAGGGAACGTACGTGCGGACGCTTGCCGCGGACCTGGGCGAAGCGCTCGGCTGCGGCGCTCACCTGGCTGCGCTCCGACGGTTGGCCGCCGGAGGTTTCGACGTCGCCGACGCCGTCCCTTTCGAGCGTCTCGACGCGCTCGGATCCGACGACACTCGCGATGCGCTGCTGCTGCCGGTCGACACGTTGGTGGGATCGCTGCCGCGCATCGTCGTCGATGACGCCGGCGCTGCTTGGCTGCGGCATGGACGGGCGCTGCCGGGGCGCGACGCCGACCCGGAAGGTCTTGCACGCGTCTACGACGGGTCGGGACGCCTGCTTGGCGTCGTGCGCGGCGAGTCGCGCACGCTGATGCCGGTGCGCATGTCGGCACCCACTGAAGCCGGTTGAAAATCAAGTGTTTTCCAAGCTATAATCGCCCTCTTGTCCAGGGTGAAGAGCGAACGAGGAACTCATGGCCGTCACGGTTGCCGAAAAGGCGAAGGTCATCGCCGAAAACCAGCGAGCGCAGGGCGATACCGGCTCGCCCGAGGTGCAGGTTGCATTGCTGACCGCGCGCATCAACGGTCTGAACGATCACTTCAAGACGAACGTGAAGGATCACCATTCGCGTCGCGGCCTGCTTCGCATGGTCTCGCGGCGGCGCAAGCTTCTCGATTATCTCAAGTCGCGCAATACCGACAGCTATCGGTCGCTGATCGAGAAGCTCGGGTTGCGCAAGTAGCGGAGCCATCGTCGCGACGCCGAGCATCGAGCGTTGAGCGCACGCTCCACCCGTCACGGGCCGCTAGGATCGACAGTCCGGCAGCCCGCCTGAAGCTCCATTCCGATGGCCGCGCCGTCACGCGCGGCCGTTGTCATTTCGTGAGGCCATCGTGTTGAACCCCATCAAGAAGTCGATCGCGTACGGCAGCCAGACGCTCACGCTGGAAACGGGCGAGATCGCGCGCCAGGCCAATGGCGCCGTCGTCGTGAGCCTCGGCGACAGCGTCGTCCTCGTCACCGCCGTCGCGGCGAAGCAGCCGAAGCCCGGCCAGGATTTCTTTCCGCTGACCGTCGACTATCAGGAGAAGACGTACGCCGCCGGCAAGATCCCGGGCGGCTTCTTCAAGCGCGAAGGCCGTCCCTCGGAAAAGGAAACCCTGACGTCGCGGCTGATCGATCGTCCGCTGCGGCCACTGTTTCCCGAGGGCCTCTACAACGACGTGCAGATCGTCGCGACGGTGCTGTCGGTCGATCCCGAGGTCGATCCGGACGTCGCGGCGATGATCGGTGCGTCGGCGGCGGTTTCGCTGGCAGGCATTCCATTCGACGGACCGATCGGCGCCGCGCGTGTCGGCTATGTGGAGGGACAGTACATCCTCAATCCGACGAAGACGCAGCTCCAGACGTCGAAACTCAATCTCGTCGTCGCCGGCACCGAGGCTGCGGTGCTCATGGTCGAGTCGGAGGCGCAGGAACTGCCCGAAGACGTGATGCTCGGCGCGGTCGTGTTCGGCCATCAGCAGCAACAGGCGGTCATCGAGCTCATCCACCAGCTCGTCGAGGAAAGCGGCAAGCCGCTGTGGGACTGGCAGCCGCCGGCAAAGGACGAAGCGCTGATCGCGCGCGTGGCTGCCACTGCCGAGGTGGACCTCCGCGACGCGTATCGCCTTCGCTCGAAGCAGGCGCGCTCACAGCGCATCAAGGAGATCGGCTCGAAAGTGGATGCCGAGTGTGTCGATGCCGACGCGTCGCCCGATGCGCGTCGTCATGCAGGCAACGTGCTCTTCGACCTCGAGGCGAAGATCGTCCGCGAGCAGATCCTCGCCGGCGAGCCGCGCATCGATGGTCGCGACACGCGCACCGTGCGTCCGATCCGCATCCGCACCGGCGTGCTGCCGCGAACGCACGGCTCGGCGCTGTTCACGCGCGGGGAGACGCAGGCGCTGGTCGTCGCGACGCTCGGCACCGCCCGCGACGAGCAGATCGTCGACGCGCTGATGGGCGAATATCGCGACCGCTTCATGTTCCACTACAACATGCCGCCGTTCGCCACCGGCGAGACGGGCCGCGTCGGTTCGCCGAAGCGGCGCGAGATCGGCCATGGCCGCCTTGCGAAGCGCGCGATCCTCGCGGTGCTGCCGACCGCCGAGGAGTTCGCGTATTCGCTGCGGGTCGTTTCCGAGATCACCGA
>DASSEA010000071.1:0-2439 GCA_035696805.1 Casimicrobiaceae bacterium | reverse complement strand
TTTCCATCCGGCGCCTATCGGCTGGCGTTCCACGAACGGCCGAACTGCTCGTCGCCGAACGGTTTCTCGGCCGGTTCCGCATGGGCGCCCGCATCGTTCACCAAGCCGGCTGCGGAACTCGTGCCCCCGCAATACGCAAGTTCCGAAGCGCGCGTCGAAGCCGAATTGCGCGTCGCCGGGCTCCGCGCGTCGGGCGCGAACGGCGTCGCCGGCCGCAGCGTCGTGCTGTATGCCGGAACCGAAATACCGCGGATCGAGCCCGGCGTCCCCAACGCCGCGATCGCCTGCGGCGTGTTCGAGTCCGCGCGTCCGCTGATGTTCTGACGGCCGCTTGCATCGTCACGTAGGACTGTTTGCAACCCATGGGATTTCTCGCCGATCGCAACATCCTGATCACCGGCGTGCTGTCGACGCGTTCGATCGCGTACGGCGTCGCGAAGGCGTGTCATCGCGAAGGCGCGAAACTCGCGTTCACGTACGCAAACGCCGACTTGAAGGATCGCGTCGGGAAGATCGCGGCGGAGTTCGGGTCCTGCCCCGTGCTTCCATGCGACGTTGCGTCCGACACCGAGATCGACGCGCTCTTCGAGCGACTCGCCGGCGAGTGGAACGGCATCGACGGTCTGCTGCATTCGATCGCGTTCGCGCCACGCGAGGCGTTGGCAGGCAACTTCGTCGATGTGCTTTCGCGGCAGGCGTTCGCGACTGCGCATGACATTTCGAGCTACAGCCTGTCGGCGCTGGCAAAGGGCGCACGGACGCTGATGCAGGGACGCAACGCATCGGTCGTCACGCTCACCTATCTCGGCGCGGTGCGGGCGCTCGCCAACTACAACGTCATGGGGCTCGCGAAGGCGAGTCTCGAGGCGAACGTCCGCTACCTCGCGGCGGCACTGGGTCCCGAAGGCACGCGGGTCAACGCGATTTCGGCCGGCCCGATCAAGACGCTCGCCGCGGCAGGCATCGGCGGCTTTTCGAAAATCCTGAACTTCGTCGAGCAGACGTCGCCGCTGCGGCGCAACGTGACGATCGACGAAGTCGGCAACGTCGCCGCGTTCTACTTTTCAGCGCTTTCGAGCGCCATCACGGGCGAGGTCACGTACGTCGATTGCGGGTTCTCGCACGTCGCGGCCGGGCTCGCCGACTGACCGCCGCGAACGCGCTCGCCGGGGCGCCGTGCCTCAAGCCCTGAAGCAAGACGCGCTCGATGTCGTCGTCATCGGCGGCGGGCACAACGGCTTAGTCTGCGCCGCGTACCTCGCGGGCGCGGGCCTCTCCGTCGGCGTCGTCGAACGTCGTCGCGTCGTCGGCGGCGCCGCAGTGACCGAGGAGTTTCACCCCGGGTTCCGCAATTCCACCGCGAGCTATACCGTCAGCCTGCTTGCGCCTCAGGTGATCGCCGATCTGAACCTCGCGTCGCACGGCTTGCGCATCGTCAAGCGGCCGCTCGCCAACTTCTTGCCGCTGCGCGGCAGTGCGTACCTGAAGGTGGGTGGCGGCGTCGCTGCGACGCAGGCCGAGGTGGCGAAATACTCGGGCCGCGATGCGGAACGCCTGCCGCTTTACTACGCGATGCTGTCGCGCGTCGCCGACGTGCTGCGGGAGTTGCTGTTCCGCACCCCGCCCAATGTCGATGCACGCCGCGGGATCGGCGTGGCGGCGCTGATCGACGCGTGGAAATCGGCGCAGCCGTTTCGCCGGCTGGACCGTGCGGGGCAGCGAGACGTACTCGAGCTTTTCACCAAGAGCGCCGGGGAAATTCTCGATCGCTGGTTCGAATCCGAGCCGATCAAGGCAGCGTTCGGGTTCGACGCGGTCGTCGGCAACTTCCAGAGTCCCTACGCGCCGGGTTCCGCTTACGTGCTGCTGCACCATGTGTTCGGCGAGGTGAACGGCGAGCGCGGCCAGTGGGGCCACGCGATCGGCGGTATGGGCGCGATCACGCAGGCGATGGCGCGCGAGTGCATCGCGCGCGGCGTGACGATCCGTACCCATGCGCCGGTGCGCCGGGTGATCGTCGAGCAGGGCCGCGCGACCGGCGTCGAGCTCGAGGACGGCACGGCAATCGCGGCACGCCGTGTCGTTGCCAACGTCAATCCCAAACTGTTGTTCGAGCGTCTCGTGGACGCCGAGCACCTGGACGCCGATTTCCGGGCTCGCATCGACGGTTACCGCTGCGGGTCAGGCACGTTCCGGATGAACGTCGCCTTGTCGTCGCTGCCCGATTTCAAGTGCCTGCCTGGATCGTCGGTGCAGCCGCATCACGGCAGCGGCATCATCCTCGCGCCGTCGCTCGCGTACATGGAGCGCGCGTATTTCGATGCCAAGCTGCACGGATGGTCGCGTGCACCGATCGTCGAGATGCTGATTCCTTCCGTCGTCGACGATTCGCTCGCGCCGCCCGGCATGCACGTGGCGAGCCTGTTCTGCCAGCATGCG
>DASSEA010000070.1:0-2558 GCA_035696805.1 Casimicrobiaceae bacterium | reverse complement strand
CCCCAGGCGATCAGCCCGCCGATGACGATCGACAGCAGAGCGTCGAAGAGCACCCATCCCCATCCCTTTTGCGGCTTGATCCGAAACGCGAGGATCAGCCGCGATATTCCGCCCGCGAAGATGAACGCTCCGATCAAGAGCGCGAGCGATGCGACGCCGGCGATCGGAAACAGCGGCAGCGACAAGCCGAGCAGCAGCGTGATGATCCCCGACGCGAACTTCCACCCGAAACCAGGCCGCCGACGCGTTTGAATCGCGTGCACGATTTCGACGCCACCGGCAAAGATCAACAGCCACGCCAGCGTCAGCGCGGTCGCGAGCGCGGCAATGCCCGGCATCGACAGCGCGAGCACGCCGGCGATGATGAGAAGAATGCCCCATAACACCACCCAGCCGCGGCTGTAGGCGGCGTGCGACGTCGGAGTCTGCGGGGTCGCCATCGGCGGGTCCCTGTCAAAAGCGGGTTCAGACTCGACGCTTGCCACTCGGGGGTTCCGGGCGTCGCGCGGTTCGACGGCCGAAAGTCGGGTCCGATCCCGGTTTCCTGCGTTGTCGCACTATCGTCGCCAAGGACCCGAGCCGAGTCAATGCGTTTCTACTTTTCGCGCGGCGTCGGTCCGAAGCGCCGCATCGTGGGCACCGGATGCGCCGGAACGCCTAGAACCTTGCTGCCTGCCGCCGCGTGTCGGGTCACGACGCTCCCGCCGCCCACCAGGGTGCCTGCGTCGATGGCGACGTTGTCGATCACGACGCTGCCGATGCCGAGCAGCGCGTCCGCTGCGATCGTTGCGTGGCCGGCGATCGCGGTTCCTGCGGAGAGCCACGCGCGCGCGTCGACGACGACGCCATGGCTCACATAGACGAGGCTGCCGATCTTGACGTCGTCGGCAACGTACGTATGCGAAAGCATCCCGCGACACACGCAGGCCTGCGCGCCGACATCGACACGATGGCCGATGCGAACGCCCGCGAGGTGCGGGAAGAACAGCCGGCGCCCGTCGGCGCCATCGTGATACGCGAGCCCGACCCATCCGACAACGGCATTGGGACCGATGACGCAGTCGTCGCCGATTTCGCAGTCGTCGTACACGACAGCGCCAGCGCATACGCGCGTGCGCGCGCCAATGACGACGTTCGCACCGATGCAGGCCGATGGCGCGATCGTTGCGCCGTCGTCGACGCGCGTGTCGGACGCGCGCCCGGGTGGCGGATCGCGCGGCCGTTCGCTATCCGGCAGCAGCGCGCGCACGAGGTCGATGAAGGCGGCGCGCACGTCGTCGACGCGAACGAGCGTCTGGTCGGTGCGGGGTCGCGCCGTTGCCGAGTTCGACACGATGATCGTCGAGGCCTGTGTTGCAGCGACGCGTTCGGCGGCATCGCGGGCGTCGCAAAACGCGAGAACGTCGGGGCCCGCGCTCGCGAGTGATCCGATGCCACCGACCCGCCGCGCAGCGTCGCCGTCGATCGTGCGTGCGCGAACCCGGGCGCCCACGTCGCCCGCCGTCGTCGCTTGCGCCAACGCGCGAATGAAACCGGTCCGTGCGTGCGCGCCCATCGTCACGCCGCGGCGGAGCTTCCGGCGGCTTCCTGCGCGCGATCGAAGTCGGCGCACTGCTTCCACACCGCGTCCCCCGGAATCGCCTGTGGGGGCATGAAGCGCGCGAGATCGACGCCGGCGCGCATGAACCGCCACAGCAGGTACGGGTGCTGGCCGGTGAGCCGCGTTCGATAGTAGACGGTGTGCGCGTCGTTGGTGCCGAAGGGCCGGTCGCGAAGCTTCTCCAGCACCTGACGGTCGCCGCCCGTTCCGCCGGCGAAGCGCGTCATTGCCCATTCGGGGAAGACGTCGTTGCAGGCCAGCTTGTCGATGAAAAAGCAGTTCGTGTCGACGAATCCGCCCTGCGCTTTGCCGTAGACCCCCCGGCCGGGCCCGAGCGACTCCCACGTGTCCGCACAGAGCAGCCGGCCCGTTTCCGCATCGACGAAATGTCGCAGCGAAAAGGCCCACGCCTTGTCCTTGACGGCGGCGAGCATCGTTTCGACGTGGTTGGGCGCGTACCAGTTGTCGTCGTCCAGATACGTGACGTGGCGGCTGTTGGCGGCATAGCTCAGGATCGTTTTCAGTGCACCGCCGTAATGGCTTGGATAGAGACCCCCGTTGCGCTGCGACGTCGAGTAACCGAGATCGAGCATCGTTACGGCGACGTGCGACGGCGCCTCCCGCTGCAGCGTTTCGACGACGGCGCGGTCGCCTTGCCAGCGATCGACGCCGACCAGGACCTGGATGCGGCCGCCGAACGCCTGCGCGAACACCGACCGGATGGCCTGCGGGAGCGTGTGGCGAACGACCGTCACCATGATGACGCCGACGTCGAAGGGGGTTTGCAGGCCGGAGGTCACGAAGTGAGCGTCGAGGCGGGAACGAATCGTCGGGATGGAAGCTACGATCGACGTTCCGGGGGTCGGCAACCGGGGCGCAGGGCCGCGTCTTCTCCTGCGGAGCCGGCGGCCGAATATACCCCACCCGCCGTTCGAGCGAAGCCGCTCTCCCATTGACG
>DASSEA010000069.1:0-2402 GCA_035696805.1 Casimicrobiaceae bacterium | reverse complement strand
CCGGTCGCACGGCCGGAGGTCATTCACGAGCCGATCGCATCGAGCGCGTTCGGCATCGTCGAGAAACCGCTGTCGACGTGGGAGCGCATCAGGAACGTCGGCGCATTGCGCAAGTTCGCGCTGCTGGTCGCGCTCGCCGTGACCTGGGAGCTCTACGCGCGTTCGCTCGCCAATCCGCTGATCTTCCCGACGTTCTCGGCGACCGTCGTCGCGTTCGTGCAGGGATTGTTCGGCGGCGACCTGTTCACGAAGGCCCTGACGTCGGTGCGCGTGCTGCTGTTCGGCTACAGCGCCGGCATCCTTTGCGCGGCGATCCTCACCGTCGTCGCGATCACCTCCCGCGTCGGCACCGATCTGCTCGAATTGCTGACGTCGATGTTCAATCCCCTGCCGGCGATCGCGCTGCTTCCGCTTGCGCTGATCTGGTTCGGCCTTGGCACCGGCAGCATCGTGTTCGTCATCGTTCATTCGGTGCTGTGGGCGGTTGCGCTCAATACGCATTCCGGATTCCTGTCGGTGTCGCACACGCTGCGCATGGTCGGCCGGAACTACGGGCTGCGCGGTCTGCCGTATGTCGCCCGCATCCTGATTCCCGCCGCGTTTCCCAGTATCCTCACCGGACTCAAGATCGGCTGGGCGTTCGCGTGGCGAACGCTGATCGCCGCCGAGTTGGTGTTCGGCGTATCGTCCGGCGCCGGCGGGCTCGGCTGGTTCATCTACGAGAACAAGAACCAGCTCGAGATTCCCAACGTCTTCGCCGGGCTGTTCACCGTGATCGTCATCGGCCTCATCGTCGAGAACGTCGTCTTTCGGGTCGTCGAGGCGCGCACGGTTCGCAAGTGGGGACTGCAAAGCTGAGTTGCCGGCACCGCGGGGCGCCGACGGTTTACCGTGGCGCAACCACCTGTCAACCTGCATAGACGCCCGTGCGCATCGTCATCACCGAGTTCATGGACGAAGCGGCGGTGGCGACGCTGGCCGGGCGTTTCGACGTGGTGTACGACCGCGATCTGGTCGATCGTCCCGACGAGTTGCAGGTGCAGGTGGCGGACGCCGATGCGCTGATCGTCCGCAATCGCACGTCGGTCGACGCAGCACTGCTCGCGCTGGCCCCTCAACTGCGGGTCGTCGGGCGGCTCGGTGTCGGTCTCGACAACATCGACGTCGACGCTTGCGCGAAGCGTGGCATCGAAGTCATTCCCGCCACCGGCGCCAACGCACTCGCCGTCGCGGAGTACGTCATCGCGACAATGCTGGTGCTTTTGCGAGGCGCGTATCAGGCGACCACCGACGTCGCGGGCGGTCACTGGCCGCGCAGCATGCTCTCGCAGGGTCGCGAGGCAGCCGGCAGGACGCTTGGCATCGTCGGCTACGGCAACATCGGACGCCTCGTCGGCAAACTCGCGCGTGCGCTCGGCATGCGCACGATCGGCTTCGATCCGAACATCGCCGCCACCGCCGCGGTCTGGGCCGAGGACGCGACGGAGCCGCGCGCGTTTGCCGCCCTCATGGCCGAAGCGGACGTCGTGACGCTGCACGTTCCGTTGACGGCCGCGACGCGCAACCTGATCGACGCGTCGCGCCTTGCGACGATGAAGCGCGATGCGATCCTGATCAACACGGCGCGGGGCGGTGTCGTCGACGAAGCGGCGCTCGCCACGGCATTGCGGTCCGGCATGCTCGGCGGCGCAGCGCTCGACGTCTTCGACCACGAACCCCTCGGCCTCGGCTCGCCGCTTGCCGGGTGTCCGCGCCTGCTCCTCACGCCGCACATCGCCGGCGTCACCCGCGAGTCGAACGCGCGCGTATCGTCGCTCGTTGCGGCGCGCGTTTCCGAAGCGCTCGCTGCGCGCGAATGATTTCGGCATGCCGACGTTGACCCTTTCCGAGTTGCACCACCTCGCCTCACGCGCGCTCGAACGCGCGGGCGCGTCCGCCGCAACGTCGACGGTGACGGCCGATGCGCTGGTCGCGGCGGATGCGCAGGGCCTGGCGTCGCACGGCGTTGCGCGCGTGCCCCAGTACGCAACGCATCTTCGCAATGGACGCGCGAACGGCACTGCCGTGGCGTCGATTGTCCGGGAGCGCCGTGGCGCGGTGCTCGTCGACGCGCAGTACGGGCTCGCGTTCCCCGCCTGTGCGCTCGCAGTGTCCGAGGCGATCCGTCGCGCCGGCGAGTTCGGCGTCGCCTTTGCAGGCGTCACGAACAGCCATCACTTTGGCGTGGCGGCCTGGCATCTGCAGCCGGTCGCGCGCGCGCGCATGGTCGGCCTGGCGTTCGGGAACTCACCCGCTGCGATGCCGGCGGCAGGCGGTCGTCGGGCGCTGTTCGGCACCAATCCGATCGCCGCCATGTTTCCGCGGCGCGACGCCTTGCCCCTGACGATCGACCTCTCGCTCAC
>DASSEA010000068.1:0-2728 GCA_035696805.1 Casimicrobiaceae bacterium | reverse complement strand
CGGGCTCGTCACGTTCGCGCTCGGCGTCGGTTGCGTCGTCGTGCGCGGGATGGCGGCGTCCCCTGCCGTCAGGCCCCAACTTTCCGGCGCAGACGCGTTGCGCTTTGGACTCAACGCGTCGCTGGTGTCGACCGCCGTCGCGTTGCTCGCGTTCGCCTGGTCGTTCGCGGCCGTGCCGCCGTCGCTCGACGCGAAGGCGTATTACGAACTCGTGTTCTGGGGCGGCGGGCACGTGCTGCAGTTCACGTGGACGCTGCTGATGCTGGTGGCGTGGCTGTGGCTTGCCGACGCGGCAGGCGCGCGCGTGCCGCTGTCGCCGCGCATCGTGACGCTGCTGTTCGGCATCGGACTCGCGTCGGTGTTCGTGACGCCTCTCATCTATCTCGCGTACGACGTCGGCTCCATCGAGCATCATCGACTGCTGACCTGGCTGATGCGCTTCGGCGGCGGACTCGCGATCCCACCGATCGCCATCGCCGTCGTGATCGCGCTGCTACGCGGCGGTCGCGTGACGCAGGATGCCGCGCCGCTGCGCGCGGCGCTCATCGCGTCGATCGTGCTGTTCGGCGCAGGCGGCGTCATCGGGTTCCTGATCCAGGGCAGCAACGTGAAGATTCCCGCGCACTACCACGGCTGCATCGTCGGCGTGACGATCGCGCTGATGGGTGTCGCGTACCTGCTGCTGCCGGCGCTCGGCTACGCGCGGCCCTCGCCGCGGCTCGCGACGTGGCAGCCGTATGTCTACGGCGCGGGACAGTTGCTGCACATCACGGGCCTCGTGTGGTCGGGCGGCTACGGCGTTCAACGCAAGGTGGCAGGCAGCGAGCAGGTGCTGCGGACGACGCAGGAAATCGCGGGCATGGGGCTGATGGGCGCAGGCGGCCTGATCGCGATCATCGGGGGCTTGCTGTTCGTCGTCGTGATGCTGCAGGCGATCGCACGCGGTCGCCGCCTGCGCGCGGCAGGGGCCGACGCGCGACACGCCATCGCATGAACGACAGCCTCGGCGCGTCCTCGGTGTTGCGTCTCATCCGCCTGCTCGCGGCCATCGGCGCCACGCTCGTGCTCGTCGTCATCGTATCGAGCGCGTACCTGCGCTTGAGCCAGGCCGGACTTTCGTGCGCCGACTGGCCTGCGTGCTACGGAAACGTTGCGCACGCGACGGCTGCGACGACCGCGCAGCGCGGCGCGCGGTTCGCGCACCGCTTTGCCGCAAGCACGGTGCTAATCGTGCTGCTGGTGATCGTCGCCGTGTCGCTGCGCCAACGGCCGCGCCTGCGCAAGCCCGCCACCATTGCCGCGGCGGCGGTCGCCGTCGCGCTCGCGCTCGCGATGATCGGCGCCGTGTCGTCGGAGAGCACGCGCACGACGCCGCTTCCGGCCGTGACGCTCGCCAACCTCGGCGGCGGCTTCGCACTGCTTGCGCTGTTCGCGTGGCTGCGCGAAACGACGCTCGAGTCCCGGCATGACATCGCGTCGCGCGCGCTGCGCGTCCTCGCAACGCTGCTGCTCGTCGCGACCGTCGGCCAGGCCGCGCTCGGCGGCCTCGTCAGCGCGCGCTTTGCCGGTCTCGCGTGTCCCGGATTTCCCCTTTGCGGCGCCGACGTTCCCGCGGGCGCGCTCTGGCAAACGCTCGACCCGTCCGCGCCTCTCGCCGTCGATGCGTCCGGTTCGATCGTCCGCCCGCCGTCGCTTGCGACGCTGCACTGGGCGCATCGCGTCGTTGCGCACGTCGTCCTGCTGCTGGCGGTCATCGCGTGCGTGATGCTCGTTCGCGCGCGTCGCGTGGGCATCGCGGCGCTGCTCGGCGCGCTCGTCGTCGCCACGCTCGCGTTGGGCGCGACGTCGGTGCTGAACGGGCTTCCGCTCGCAACGGTTCTGCTGCACAACCTGGCCGCCGCGGTGCTCGTAGCCGCGACCGTCATCGTCAATGTTCGCCTGCGAGCCGTCCGCTGACGTGCGCTGACGCGTTGCGCCTTGTGCGCGACGCATTCAGCGGGGAATGACGGCGGTCGCTTCCAGCTCGATCAGTCCCGGGCGGTCGAGCAGGTCGCTGACGAAGATCATGCTCATCGCCGGATAGTGACGACCCATGTGCCTGCGCCAGATCGCGCCGAGTTCGCGCCGCGCGGCGAGATAGGCGGGCTTGTCGCAGCAGAACGCCGTGATGCGCACGATGTGCTGCGGCTCGCCGCCGGCCGTCGCGAGCACCGCCAGCACGTTCTGCAACGCCTGCTCGAATTGCGGCGCGAGCGCAGTCGAGGCGAAGCGCTGTGCCGCGTCCCAGCCGACCTGCCCCGCGATGAACACGAGCCGGCCGGCATCGACTGCGATGCCGTTCGCGTAACCGACCGGCGCTGACCACCCTTCCGGAAGCAGTGTCTGCATCGCGAACGCCGCTTCAATCCGTATAGCGCGGCGGGTCGGGGTCGTCCGCCCAGCCGTCCGCCGGTTGCTCGACCTTGGCCATCCAGGCGCGAATCAGCGCCACGTGCTCGTGCTCCTCGGCCTGCATCGCGCGCGCCGCCTCCCGCACGGAATCGACTTCCGCGGACGCGACGAGACGTGCGTAGAAACGCTCGGCGCGTTCTTCGCAGGCGAGCGCGATGGTGAGCGCGTGGTACGGCTGCATCAGGTAATGCACGTCGTCGAGGCGGGGCGTCTCGGGCCCTTCGGAGAAATCGGGGGAAAAGCCCGGCTGCGGCGGCGGCTCGCTCCAGCCCATTTC
>DASSEA010000067.1:0-6932 GCA_035696805.1 Casimicrobiaceae bacterium | reverse complement strand
CGCGACGCGACGTGCCCCTGTCGCGTTCCAACCCAGACAAGCGCGGCTCCCTCGAGCGCCCAGGTCGCCGATGTCAGTCGCGCGTCGAGCGCGAGCGGCACGGCGAGCGTCGCGAACACGACGCCAAGCGCCAGGAAAGATTCGACGAGCAGCCGCAGGTCGTCGCGATGTCGTGCATACAGGAACCGCGCGAGCGAAAGGTAGACCGCCGCGGCGCCGATCGCGCTCCACGCCATTCCGTATTCGAAGCGACGCACCAGCGCGCCTTGCAGGCCCGCGGCAACGAGCGGCGTTCCGAACACCAGCGCCGCGTCGACGTAGCGACGCACTTCGAGCGACCGTCGCACGGCGTAGAGCGTGGCGATGCCGACGTAGAACAGGAAGAACAGAACGAGGAACGGCTCGGTCGTCGCGAAATCCTCCGAACGGTAACGCGTAACGCCCCACAGCGTGCCTACCAGGAACGTGCAGACGAAGCCGACGACGTTCAGAAGCCGCCACGCCTTGAACCACGCAATGGCAAAGATGCCGGCGTTCAGAATGGCGTAGTACGAAAACAGCATCACGTGGCTGCCGCCGCCGCTCGACGTCAGCACCGGCGCGGCGAAGCCGCCGACGACGCCGAGGATGGCGAGCGCCATCGTGTCCTGCCGGATCGCAAGGAAGCTCGACAACGCGGCGATCCAGAACAGCAGCGCGAACGCTGCGATCGGCGGCAGCAGTGCGTAAAGACGCAGTGCCGCGAACACCGTCAGGTACAGCACCCCGATCGCCGCGCCCTGCAGGCTCATCGCATAGCCCGTGCGCGTCGTGCGCAAGCGCCAGCCGAGCGCGAGCAGCGCGACGGCGCTGACGGCGACGCCGGCGAGGCGGATTTCGATCGGGATCGTCACGTGCTCGCTCGCGTACTTGAGCAAGAACGCCACACCGATGAACAAAACGACGACGCCGATCCGCGCCAGCGTGTTGCCGCCGGCGACGAAGCGCCACAGCGCGTTCGGCGCGCGCGGCTCGGCAGCACCCTGCGACGCGCGCGCTGCGTAGGCAGGGCGCGGCGGCGGATCGGCGCGCACGCCCGCTGGCGCTGGCGTGGCCGACGGTGTGACGCTCGCGTCGAGCGCCGGCGCTGGCAAGCCGGCCGCAGCGGGTGCCGCCGCGCCCTGCGCTGCCATCGACGCGGCCGCGGGTCGCTCGGTTGCCGGTGCTGCGCGAGGCGCGGCGATCGAGGGCTCCGAGGCTGCGGGCGCGCCGTGCAGCGCCTGCTCGAGCGTCGCGATCCGCCGCTCCATCGCGCGAAGCCTCTCGGCGACGCGCGGATCGAGCGATGCCAGCGGGTCGCCGTCCGCCGCAGCGAGCGGCGCTGCACGCGGCGCACGACTCTTGCGCCACGCATTGAAAACGAGGCCGGCGATCAGGCCGATGAAGCCGCCGCCCACCGCCGCGTCGAACCCGTGGCCGAGCATCGCTCCGAGCACTGCACCCAGTACGGTCGTCAACAGCGGCATGCGCCCTCCCCTGGCCAACGCCTCGCGTCAGCGCGCTTCGCCCCGCAGCGCGCTCACCTGCCCGAACAGCACGTCCGTCGTCGCATCCTCCGCGGGAATCGGCGCGGCCGCAACCAGCGCGACCGTCGAGAACAGCGCGCGCATTCGCCCCATGGCGCCGGCCTGCCGCGACCGCGAGAAGAAACTGCCCCAGAGACCGCGCAGCGCCATCGGCACCACCGGTACGGCCGTTGCCTCGACGATCTGCCGCACGCCCGGGCGGAACGGATTGATGTCGCCGGTGTGGGTGAGCCGGCCCTCGGGAAAGATCCCCACGATCTCGCCCGCCGCCAGCGCCGCCGCAACTTCGGCGAACGCGCGCTGCTTCAATGCGGAGTTCTCGCGCGCCGACGCGATCGGTATCGTCCGCATCGCGCGGAAGATGAAGGAGAGGAGCGGCGTGCGAAAGATGCGGTGATCCATGACGAAGCGGATCGGCCGGCGCACGCACGCGGCGATGACGATCGCGTCGACGTAGCTCACGTGGTTGCAGACGACGATGCAAGCGCCCTCGTCCGGGATGTTCTCCAGCCCCTGCTGGCGCACGCGGTACACGGTGTGAATCAGCAGCCACGCGAGAAAGCGCATCAGGAATTCCGGCACCAGCGTGTAGATGTAGATCGCGACCACGGCATTCATCACGCCGATGACCGCGAAGAGTGCGGGAATCGTCACTCCGGCGGCGAGGAGGCCGATCGCAACACCGGCCGAGACGACGATGAACAGCGCATTCAGAATGTTGTTCGCCGCGATGATGCGTGAACGATGCGACGGCGCCGATCGCGACTGGATCAGCGCATACAACGGGACCGTATAGAAGCCGCCGAACACGCCGAGCAGCACGATGTCGGCGGCGACGCGCCAGTGCGCGCCGACGGCGAGAAACGACGCCACGCCGGACGACGTACCCGCCGACATCGCACGCGTCGCGAGCCACAGGTCGATGGCGAAAAGCGTGAGCCCGATCGAGCCGAACGGCACCAGCCCCAGTTCGACCTTGCGGCCGGACAGGCGCTCGCATAGCAGCGATCCGATGCCGATGCCGATCGAGAACAGCGCGAGCAGCAGCGTGAATACGTGCTCGTCCCCGCCGAGCACGCGCTGCGTGAAGGCAGGCAGTTGCGCGAGATAGATCGCCCCGTAGAACCAGAACCATGAAATGCCGAGCATCGCGCGCCAGACGACGAGATTCCCGTGCGCAAGCCGCGCATTGCGCCACGTTTCCGTGAACGGATTCCAGTTGATCGCGAGTTCAGGTGCCAGCGCGGGCGTCAGCGGAATGCGGCGGCTCGCGAGCCAGCCCGCGACCGCGATCGCAAGCGTGAGCACGCCCGCGACAGCCGTGCCGTGCGGCTTGATCGAAACGGCGAGCCCGCCGGCAATCGTGCCGAGCAGGATCGCGACGAACGTGCCCGATTCGACGAGACCGTTGCCGCCGACGAGTTCATCCGGTGCGAGGTGCTGCGGGAGGATCGCGTACTTGACCGGCCCGAAGAGCGTCGAATGCACGCCGAGCAGCGCGAGGGCGACGAAGAGGAGCGCAACGCTGCCGAGCGCGAAGCCCGCGAGCCCGACCAGCATGATCCCGATTTCGAACACCTTGATCCACCGGATCAGCCACGACTTTTCATATTTGTCCGCGAGCTGTCCGGCCGTCGCCGAAAACAGCATGAACGGCAGGATGAAGACCGCGCCGATCAGGTTGACGATCGTCCCGGCGTCGACGGCGATGCTGCGCGCCGCTTCGAACGTCACGAACACGACGAACGCGTTCTTGAAGACGTTGTCGTTGGCAGCGCCCGCGAACTGCGTCCAGAAGAACGGGGCGAAGCGGCGCTCGCTAAGCAGCGTGAACTGGCTGCGCCCGCTCATCGTGCCATGCGCTGCAACAGGATCGCCAAAGGAAACGGTGCCGTCATCGCGTGCCGCGCATTGTCCCGACCCGCGAATGCAGGCGCAAGCCGGCCGGTCGGTATCCTCGACGCAGTATCATCGCCCGACATGATCGCGCTGCACGACCTTCGACGTCTGCACGAGCCGTATCGCAACGAGTTGCGGCAGGCATTGGAGGATGTCCTCGACAGCGGCTGGTTCGTCCTCGGTGACCGCGTGCGCGCGTTCGAGGCTGCGTTCGCCGCAGCGTGCGGTGCACGCCGCGCGCTCGGCGTCGCCAGTGGCACCGACGCGCTCGAGATTGCGTTGCGTGCGGCGGGCGTCGGCAACGGGGACAGCGTCGCGACCGTCGCCAATGCCGGCGGCTATGCGACCTGCGCGATCCTGGCGTGCGGAGCGACGCCTGCGTACGTGGACGTCGACGGCGACTCGATGCAGGTCGACGTCGAATCCCTCGCCGCGGCGCTTGCACGCCGCCCGCGTGCCGTCGTCGTCACGCACCTCTATGGACGCCTCGCGCCGATCGAGCACGTCGCGCCGTTATGCGCCGACGTCGGTGCCACGCTGATCGAGGACTGCGCGCAAGCCTACGGTGCGTTGCGCCGCGGCCGTCGCGCGGGCACGTTCGGCGCGCTCGGATGCTACAGCTTCTATCCGACGAAGAACCTCGGCGCACTCGGCGACGGCGGCGCGATCGTGACCAGCGACGAAGGACTCGCTGCGCGCGTCGAAGCGCTTCGGCAATACGGCTGGCACGCGAAATACCGCGCGACGGAGCGCGGCGGCCGCAATTCACGGCTCGATGCGCTGCAGGCGGCCGTGCTGCTGGTCAAGCTTCGCTACGCACCCCGCGAAGTGGCACGCCGGCGGGCGATCGGCGCGATCTACCGGGCGCAGATCGCGCATCCGTCGATCTCCGCCCCCGTTCGCGGCGGCGACGACGACGCGATGCATCTGTACGTCATCCGGACGCAGTCACGCGATGCGCTCGCCGCGCACCTGACGACCCAGGGCGTCCAGACGGACATACACTATCCGGTGCCCGATCATCACCAGCCCGCATACGCCGCTCCGTCGCCGATCGAACTGCCCGTCACCGAACGTCTTGCGCGCGAAGTGCTGACGCTCCCCTGCCATCCTGGCATGACCGACGAGGAGGTCCTGCATGTCGTTGCAGCCTGCAACGGCTTTCGTGACTGACAGCGCCGTCATCGTCCCGGTGTACCGCAACGAAGCGGACATCGGCGACCTCCTCGCGCGACTTGCCGACTTGCACGCGCGGGTGCCGGGCGGCATCGAAGCGGTCCTGGTCGTCGACGGAAGTCCCGACGCGTGCCATGCGCTGCTTGCTGCCGCGCTGCCGCGGATGCCGTTCGCGTCGCGGCTCGTCCTGCTGTCGCGGAACTTCGGGTCGTTCGCGGCGGTTCGCGAAGGGCTGCGCGTTGCGGGCGGCCGCTTTTTCTCGGTGATGTCGGCCGACCTTCAGGAAGACGCGTCGGTCGCAGTCGCATTCCTGGATGCGTTGCGCAACGACGAAGCGGACGTCGTGCTCGGCGTGCGCGAATCGCGCGCGGACCCGTGGAGCGACCGGATTGCCTCGCGCGCGTTCTGGGGCGCGTATCGCATGTTCATCCAGCGCGATCTGCCGCCCGGCGGGGTCGACGTGTTCGGTTGCAATGCGGCGTTTCGCGATCACCTGGTCGCGCTCACCGAGTCGTACAGCTCGCTGGTCGGGCAGCTTTTGTGGCTGGGTTTCCGCCGCAAGCTCGTTCCCTATCGCCGCGTGGCGCGTCGGCACGGCACGAGCGCCTGGACGATGCGGCGCAAGGTCGCCTACCTGCTCGACAGCGTGTATTCGTTCTCGGATCTGCCGGTGCGCGCATTCGTCACGCTCGGTGTCGTCGGAATCCTTTCGAGCGTGATCTTCGCCGTCGTCGTCCTGGCCGCGAAGGCTTCGGGCGCGATACCCGTGCCCGGTTACACGGCGACAGTGCTGACGATCGTGTTCTTTGCGAGCCTCAACCTGCTCGGCCTCGGGATCATCGGCTCGTACGTGTGGCGGGCGTACGAGAACACGAAGGCGCGTCCGCTTGCGGTGGTCATGCGCGACCAGGCGTTTTGCGCGTCGCCGACACATCGCGGCCTCGAGCGCCCCGAGCGCGAACTAGCCGCGCAGCGCGAAGCGCAAAGAGCGCGGTGAGCGCGTTCGTCCACCCGCAGGCGCTGTGCGAGTCGCCGCACGTCGGCGACGGCACGCGCGTGTGGGCGTTCGCGCATGTGCTGCCGGGCGCGGTCATCGGCCGTGACTGCAATCTGTGCGACGGCGTGTTCATCGAGAACGACGTCCGCATCGGCGATCGCGTCACCGTCAAGTCCGGCGTGCAATTGTGGGACGGCGTGTCCCTCGAGGACGACGTTTTCGTCGGGCCGAACGCGACGTTCACCAACGACGCGTTTCCGCGCAGCCGCCGGCAGCCGCCGCAGTTCCTGCGCACGACGGTCGAACGCGGCGCATCGATCGGCGCGAACGCGACGATCCTGCCCGGCATCACGATCGGGCGCGGCGCGATGGTCGGCGCCGGTGCGGTCGTCGTGCGGTCGGTACCCCGCTGGGCGATCGTCGCCGGCAATCCTGCGCGCATCGTCGGGTACTCCGACGCCGCGGACGCCCGCCATGCCGACGTCACGCTGCCCGCCTCGCGCGCCCCCGTTGCCAGTGAATCCCCGGTCACCGGCGTCACGTTGCACCGGTTGCCGCTGATCGAAGACATGCGCGGCAACCTGATCCCGGCCGAAGTCGGTCCGCTGCTGCCGTTCGCGCCGCAGCGGCTGTTCATCGTGCTCGACGTGCCGAGCGCGGAGATTCGCGGCGAGCACGCGCACCGGACGTGTCACCAATTCCTGATGTGCGTGCGGGGGAGCGTCAACGTCGTGGCCGACGACGGGCATCGGCGCGAGTCGTTTCGCCTCGATTCCCCGCGGCTCGGCCTGTACATCCCACCACGCGTGTGGGCGACGCAATACGGGTATTCGGCGGACGGCGCGCTGCTCGTCCTTGCGTCCGAGCATTACGACGGATCCGACTACATCCGCGACTACGACGAGTTTCTCGCCGCGGTGCGCGAGCGCTGATGCAGGGCGCGCCGGGCGCCGACCACGCCGGCGTGCAGGGCTTGCGTTTCCTCGCTTCAGGTGCGGCCAATACGGTCATCACTTACGCGCTCTACTGCGTGCTCGTGTTCTTCCTGCATCCGCAGGTCGCGTACGCGATCGTGTTCGCACTCGGCATCGCGATCGCCTACGTCGTCAACTCACGGTACGTGTTCCGCGCGCCGCTGCGAATGTCCACTGCCGCGTTCTATCCGCTCGTCTACGCGGTGCAATACGCGCTGAGCGCGCTTCTCATCGCGCTGCTTACGCAAGCGGAGCTGGGGCCGCGGGTTGCATTGGCCATCACGATCGCGCTCGTCACGCCGGTTTCTTTCGTCCTGAATC
>DASSEA010000066.1:0-2302 GCA_035696805.1 Casimicrobiaceae bacterium | reverse complement strand
ATCGCCCGAGTACCGCGCGACAATCGTGTGCCCTCCGGACGCGAGCGCGCTCGTCATGCACGTCGCATTCCGCGTGCCTCCTGTTCCGGCAAGGGCGATTGCCGAACAGCCGACGATCGTCGTGCCGTTGTCCAGGAATTCCACGACGCCTTCGGGAGCGGCGCCCGTCACGGCAGCGGCAAAGCTGACACTGTTTCCAGCCAGCGACGGGTTGGGTGTCGATGTGAGCGCCGTCGAACTGGCGGACTTGATGGACGAGCCGCCCGTTCCCACCTGCACGGTGAGCGCACTCGCAGTCGCAGACAGCACAGTTACATTAATGCCGTAGGTTGGATCGCTGAACGTCTGGCCCTGCGGAAGCGTTGCGTCGTTGAACGACGATGTGCCCGGGGTCATGTCCAGCAACTGCGTGTCGTCGCTGTACTGGTCACAGCCCGAACATAGGGTCTCGAACGGATACGCGACGCGGATCTGCGCGCCGTTGTTCGGAAAGGTCGCAAGCGCAATGTCGAATCCGATCGGCTGCCGGAATTCGAGCCAGTACGTGCGATTGGTCGCACCCGTGGGAATCTTGACGGCATACGTCGCGCCACCAGCCACTTCGAGCGGGCTAAGCGTGTACGTCGCGGAGCCGCCGCCGTGCGTCCGGACCGAGGTCGCCGGAATCCATGACAGTTTGGCTTTCTGCATCGCGTTGTAATGCGTCGCGCCCTTGTTGCCCATCGCGCTGTACGGATCGCCGTATTCGCTCGACGTGCAGGCTCCGCCGATGGGCGCTCCGCCGCAACGCAGGCTCGCCGCATGCAGCAGTCCGAAGTTGTGTCCCATCTCGTGCGCGATCGTGCTGGTACGAAACGTGTTCACGCCGTTGATCCACGCCTTGTGCGGGAAGCTCACGTAGGCGAGCCCGAGCCATCCACACGCGGGCACCGTTGGAAACACGTACACGACGAAGTTGTACGTGGCCGGGTCGTACGCGCCACCGAGCGCTTTGGCGGCAGCCTCCGCTGACGTGCCGATGCCGCGCCAGTCGGTGGAGCCGCAACTCACCGGTTGCGCCATGTTCATCGTCACCCAGCCGGTCACGGTGACGTTCATGATCTGCTGTCCGTACGACGTCTCGCGAAAGAAATTCGCGACGCTGTCGGAATTGCTGCTCATCACCTGTTGCGCCTGTGCCGATGAAAACGCGGGCGTTGCGGTGTTGCTGAAATTCGCCATGATGACCAGCACGCTGTTCGCCGTCGCCGCCTTGACCACGCCGTCCGCCTTGTCGCTCGTGGACGCCGCGCGCGCGAGCACGGTGATGCGTTCCGGAGTCATCGAGTCGCCATCCGGCGCGACTCGCCCGTGCACGCGCACCTTCGCACCCGGTTCGAGCGCCGCGGGCATCGACGCCATGCGCAGCCGGCGCACGTTGCCGGACGCGTCGTGCACCTCGTAGATGAACGCACTGCGATCGTCGGCAAAGTAGTCGGCGTGCAACAAGGCGAGCGTGCCGTCGATTTCGCCGATCGCCTTGGGCTCCACCGGCTTCGTCGCGGCGAGCGAACGGATGGAGTCGACTTCCAGCGGCCTGCCGCGGTGGCGACCACGGACTTCGACGTGAGCGCCTTTGCTGAGCGTACCGGCGATGACGCCCTGCAGCGGAACGAGCGTGCCGTCGGCGAGTTCAAGTTCGATGTAGCGGCTCGAACTTCCCCGCGTTACATCGTCGACGATGATTTCGTTGACGGTGCCGGTGATCGAGTCGACCGCATCCGCCGCGGCTTCGCGAATCGTGTCACGCCCGTGGGCAGCCGGCTCGTGCGCGACGGCGACCTGCGCCGAAAGGACGAGCGAAAATGCGGCGACCGCTGCGATTGGGTGGAACAGGTGCATCGACATCCTTTCGAGTTTCAGTTCGCGCGGAAGCGGACGCGCATCACCTTGCGGTCATACGCATCCTCGATCGCGCGCGTGATTTCCTGCCCGTTGGCGGCGAACACGCGGCCCCCGCGGCTACGGCATTGCTGTCGCTCGTACTGGCACGGGCTCATCTCCGGATGCCGGCTGCAGAGCGCGGCGACGTTCGCTGCGAATTCGATCGCCGTCTGCCTGTTCTCGAACATGCAGACATAAAGCGCGTTGGAGGCCGCCGCGGCCGGTGCAGCCACGGCGGGTGGCTGGGTCGAGGCGAGCGGACGGCGAATGACCGGTGCGCCATCGGGGTTCGCGTTGACGGGGGCGGGCGCTACGAGCGAATGATGCGGGGACGACGTGGTCGTCATCGGCGACTGCAGGGCGCAACTTGTGACGAGCA
>DASSEA010000065.1:0-4960 GCA_035696805.1 Casimicrobiaceae bacterium | reverse complement strand
GAACGTCGTCGGGATACGCATGAGTGCTCCTCTCGTTGAAGCGTGGGGTCAGACTCGGCTTTGCGCAGAACACTATCCCGGGTTGTCGCAGCGCACCTGCGCGAAGTGGAGTCCGACCCTACTTTTGCGCGCGCAGTCCGCGCAGCGCCTGCAGCACCGCCACCCGCGCCTGCGCATAAGCCATCGCCTGCCACGTCGGGCTGTCGTCGTGGAACGCTTCGCGCATCTGCCGCCTGATCGTCGCGCGCACCGGCTCGGCGGCGTCGCAATGGTTGGCGAGCCACTGATCGGCGCGGAGCGCTTGCATGACGTCGTTCAGGCTGCGCGTGCCGAATTCGAGGACGATGCCCGTGTACTCCGCCTGCGGACAGGCGTCGAGCACTGCGTCATGAGCGTCGCCCGTCAATTCCGCCGAACTCGACGTACCGTCGTAAACAGTTGCCACATCGCCGCCATACCACGCCCGCGCCCGGGCAATCATCGCAGCGTCCCTGGGGCCGAAGTAAATCTTTTCACCGTGCGCCCACGCACCGAGGCCCGTATGGATATCGATCCATCCGAGCCGTTCGCGGTTCCCGCCATGGCGCGTGAAGATCTCGCGCAACACCGTGTTGCTCCACGCCGGTGCACGGCCGGCATAGAACAGGCCGTCCGGGAACTCGGACTGGCCGCGGCTGATCATCGACTGCATTGCGGTCACGCCGTAGCGCGCGACGTAACCACCGAGCGCTTCCGAATCCTCGGCCGTGGGCGGCCACGTCGGCGGCACCAGAACCGCGTGCAGGCGCGCATAGCCGTCGTTCGACGGCGGCGGCGCGCGAAAGTCGCGGAAGTTCCGATTCAGATCGACGTTGTCCTCGTTCGCGCGCCGCAGGTGAGAAAAGCCATACGGATTTACCGCGTGCACGAGCACCAGCGCCACCCTGCATCGCGCAAGTGCCGCCTGCACGACCTCGTCGCGAAGCAACCCCACTTGGCAACCGGATCCGCAGAACCCCTCGACACCGTGCATCGCCGACGATACGAACAGCACAGCGGCGGCATCGGCGTTGCCCGCAATGGCGACATCGATCGCCAATTCCTCGCCCGTGACGCCGCGAGCCGACGGGTGCGGGTGCCGCTCGACCGCGAGCGACCGCGTGGCAGCCGCCGCATGGAACTTCTCGCGCGCGCCTGCGTAATCGGGTGCAAACGCGCTTGCCAGATCGAGCATCGAGACGACCTCGCGTGCTACCCGCCCGCGGGCATCGCCTGCTCCGCGAGCGCAGCGAGGAACCCCCCGCCCAGCGCGATGACACCGTCGTTGAAATCGTAGCGACTGCTGTGCAGAAACGAGCCGCGGTCGGCGCCACCCTGCCCGAGCCGCGCGAACGCGCCCGGCTTCGCCTGCAGCATGAACGAGAAATCCTCGGCGCCCATCGACGGCTCGAGGTTGCGCAAGACGTTCTCGCGCCCGACGATCGACTCCGCGACGCCGGCGACGAACTCCGCGTCGGCATCGTGATTGACGGTCGGCGGATACACGCGCTCGTACAGGACTTCGGCGCGCGCGCCGAATGCGCTTGCGATCGAGCCAACGAGTTCGTTGAGTCGCGCTTCGATCATGTCCTGCGTCTTCGGGCGAAACGTGCGCACGGTGCCGACGAGCTTCGCGTGCGCGGGGATGACGCTCATCGCGCCGGGATTGCCGGCGTGCATCGCGCACAGGCTGATCACCGCGGTATCGAGCGGACTGACGTTGCGGCTGACAATCGATTGCACGGCCGTGATGATGTGCCCGGCCACGAGCACCGGGTCGACGGCGATATGCGGATGCGCGCCGTGACCACCCCGGCCGTCGATGGTGATTTCAATGCGATCGGCGGCTGCCATCGCCGGACCGGGCGTGATGCCGATACGGCCCGCGGGCAGCGCCGGCCAGTTGTGCAGCGCATAGACGCGTTCGGCGGGAAAGCGCTCGAACAGTCCGTCGTCGATCATGGCCTTCGCTCCGGCGTGACCTTCCTCGCCGGGCTGGAAGATCAGGTACGCGATGCCATCGAAGCAAAGCGTTTCCTGCAGATAACGCGCCGCCGCGAGCAGCATCGTCGTATGGCCGTCGTGGCCGCAGCCGTGCATGCGCCCGTCGTAACGCGAACGGTGGGCGACGTCGTTCTCTTCCTGCATCGGGAGTGCATCCATGTCGGCACGCAATGCAATGCGCCGATTGCGCGTATCGCTCCGTCCCGGGATGACGGCGACGACGCCCGTGCGGCCGACGCCGGCGTGATGCTCGATCGACCACGCGGTCAGTTGGTCGCAGACGAGGCGCGCGGTGCGATGCTCTTCGAAACCCAGCTCGGGATGCGCGTGGAGGTCGCGGCGGATGGCGGTGAACTCATCCGACCAGCGACGGATGTGCTCGACCGGGGTGGCGGTCGTCATGTGGGTTCGCGTCGATGATGCTCGAAACGCCCCCGGAGCGTCAACGCCGCAGGACCGACGCCCGCGATCATTCGTCGGCGCGATGGCACGCGACCGTTATAGAACCGATCGTTCGCGGCGCGGGGGTTTCCACGGAGCACCGTTCGATCGCGCGCGGACAACGCGTGCGAAAGGCGCAACCGCTGATTGCGGTCAGCGGCGATGCGGGTTCGGCAACGGCGACATCGCGACGTGCGCGCCGTGCACGGGTCAAGCTCGGCGTGCTCGCAAGCAGCGTTTGCGTGTACGGATGAAGCGGCTGCGTGAAGATCGCCTCCTTCGGCCCCTGCTCGACCGCCTTGCCGAGGTACATGACGAGCACAGCGTCGGCGATGTGGCGAACGACCTGCAGGTTGTGCGCGATGAAGAGGTAGGCGATGCCCATTTCCTGCTGCAGATCGAGCAACAGATTGAGCACCTGCGCCTGGATCGACACGTCGAGCGCCGAGATCGGCTCGTCGGCGACGACGAGGCTCGGCGACAGCATCAGTGCGCGCGCGACGGCGATCCGTTGCCGCTGGCCGCCGGAAAACATGTGCGGATAGCGGCCGTAGTGCTCGTGGCGCAGCCCGACCTTGTCCATGATGGCGAACGCCCGCTCGCGTCGCTCCGCGGCCGCGCCACGCCGGTTGATGACGAGGGGCTCCTCCAGCAGCGCGCCCACGGTGCGCCGGGGATTGAGCGACGCGTACGGATTCTGGAAAACCATCTGCACCTGCGGGCGCAACCTGCGCCGCTCCACCCGATCGGCATGCGCAACGTCCGCGCCATTGAGGCGCAACGCACCGGCCGTGGGCGTTTCGATCATCGTCACCTGGCGCGCGAGCGTCGACTTGCCGCAGCCCGACTCGCCGACGACCGCCAGCGTCTTGCCGTGTGGCAACGTGAAGGACACGCCGTCGAGTGCGCGAACGGTCGCCATGCCCCGCAGGAACCCCCGCGAGACACGGTAGTGGCGGGTGAGGCCCCGCGCTTCGAGGAGCGGCGCCCCGGCTATCGATCGTGGCATCGACGCGTCCATCATGCCAACGGAAAGTGGCAGCGCACGGCGCGGCTCGCATCGCCGACGAGCCGTGGCCGCACGGTCGCGCAGCGTTCCTTTGCATACGCGCACCGCGGCGCGAGCAGGCAGCCGACGGGTCGATCGTAGGCGCCAGGCACGACCCCAGGAATCGTGCGCAAGCGCGCGCGGTCGACGTTGTGTTCCGGTAACGCATCGAGCAGCGCCTGCGTGTACGGATGTCGCGGCGCGTCGAAGATCGCCGGAACGGCGCCGGTTTCCATGACCTGCCCCGCGTAAAGGACGACGACGCGATCGGCAGTTTCGGCCACGACGGCGAGATCGTGCGTGATCAGCAGGATGGCCATCGCGTGCTCCGCGCGCAGCCGCGTCAGGAGTGCGAGCACCTGCGCTTGCACCGTCACGTCGAGGGCGGTCGTCGGTTCGTCGGCGATCAGCAGTCGCGGCCGCCCGGCAAGTGCCGTCGCGATCATCACCCGTTGCGCCATGCCCCCCGACAATTGATGCGGAAAGGCCCGCAGCCGTGCTTCCGGATCGCTGATTTCCACTTCGCGAAGCAGGCCGAGCGCACGCCGGCGGCGGACATTCGCGCTTCCCCGTTCGTCGTCGCTGCCGTGCAGTTCTAACGCCTCGTTCAACTGGAAGCCGACCGTGTAGCAGGGATCGAGACTCGACAGCGGATCCTGGAAGATCATCGCGATGCCGCGTCCGGCAAGCGCGCGGCGCTGCTGCGCGGACGCGGCAAGCAGGTCCCGACCGTCGAACGTCATGCGATCCGCGCGCACACGACCGGGATCGTCGATGAGATTCATCAGCGCGAGCGCGGTCACGCTCTTGCCGGACCCCGATTCACCGACCAGACCCACGATCTCACCGGATTCGATCGTGATGTCGACGCCTTCGACGGCGACGACCGGATGCGCGAGCGCGCCGAACGCCACGTGGAGGTTCTCGATCTCGACCAGCGTCATCGCCGCAGCTTCGGGTCGAGCGCGTCGCGCAATCCATCGCCGGTCAGGTTGAACGCGAGCACGGTAACGAGGATCGCGAGTCCCGGAAAAGTGACGACCCACGGCGCGCGCTGAATGAACTCCAGTGCGGAGGCGAGCATCGATCCCCATTCGGGTGTCGGTGGCTGCGCGCCGAGGCCTAAGAATCCGAGGGCTGCCGCGTCGAGAATGGCGTTCGAGAATCCGAGCGTCGCCTGCACGATCAGGGGGGCGGCGCAATTGGGGAGGATCGTCGAGAACATGAGCCGCAACGTGCCCGCCCCGACGATGCGCGACGACGTCACGTATTCGCGGCCGGCCTCGGCGATGACCGCGGCGCGCGCGAGTCGCACGTAATGCGGCAGCAGCACGATGGCGATCGCATACATCGCGTTGACGAGCCCGGGGCCGAGGATCGCGACGACGGCGATGGCGAGCAGCAGGCTCGGCAACGACAGCATCACGTCCATCAGACGCATGATTGCCG
>DASSEA010000064.1:0-4297 GCA_035696805.1 Casimicrobiaceae bacterium | reverse complement strand
TAATCAGTCGGGACGCCGTCGTAGCCGACGCCGAACACGCTGATGATCTCGAGCGCAGGCAGCGCGTCGAGCAGCTCGGTCGGCGTGACGGTGCCGCCTCCCTGCACGAGACCGCGGACCTGCCGGCCGACGTCGCGCAGCAGTGCCGGCTTGTCGGCGGCCTGCGCGTAATCGTGGCAGCGGTACGCCTGCTTCAACGGCTCGTCGAGAAACGGCGGCAGCGGCGCGGTGATCAGGATGTCGACGGCTTGCATCGGCGGCTTTCCAAAGGGGGGATTATTCAAGCGCTACGGGTTGCAGCGCTGCGGGGCGGCCCGGCGAACCAGTCGAGGAGGCCGGCAACGAGCCCCGCATCGCCGCCAGCCGTCTCGATTGCGCGCAACCCATGATCGCGCGCACGCTCGGCGATGCGCGGATGCGCGGCGAAAACCGGCAATCGCTCGACGAGCGCGCGTCCGGCGGAGCCCACGGCAGCGATGAGGTTGTCGAGGCCTTCGCTCGACGTCAGCGTCAGCGCATGCGCGCGACCGTCGCGCATGGCTTCGATCAGCCCATCGGCGCCCGAACGAGGTGCAACGCGCCGATAACAGGGCACGTGATCGACGGTCGCACCGCGTGCGCGCAGCGTGTTGCCCAGGAATTCGCGTCCGCCCTCGCCGCGGAACACCACGATGCGCTTGGCCGTCACGTCCGACAGCGACGGCAGTTCGAGCAGGCCTTCGCTGTCGAGCGACGTGACGGGAACCTGTGCGCCGGGAATTCCCGCACCGACGAGCGCTTCCGCCGTGCCCGGTCCTGGCGCGTACGTGACGATGTGTGCCGGCCATCGACCCGGTGGCGGCGCGCCGAATTCGACGGCGTTCGCCGATACGAAGATCGCGATGTCGTAATGAGCTAGGCCGGCATGCGCGCGTTCCAGCGGCTCGCGATCGTCCGGGGGCAGGATGACGATCGCCGGCCAGATGATCGGCGTGCCGCCGAGTGCCCCGATCCGTTTCGCGAGCGCCGCCGCCTGTCGCTGCGGCCGCGTCACGATCACGCCGATGCCGTCGAGCGGCCCTGGGGGCGCGCGCGCCGGTGACAACGAATAGACGTCGCTCGTCATGCCGACGCGACCGCCAGGCGATGCGCGCCGCGGGCGAGAAACTGATCGGCGAGCGCGACGCCGAGTGCCGCCGCTTCACGCTCATCCGCGACGACGCTTTCCGTTTCGCCACGCATGACGTCGCTGCCATCGCGGCTCGCGAGCAGGCCGCGCAACCACAACCGATCCTCCTCCCATTCCGCGTAGGCGGCGAGCGGCGTGTGGCAGCTGCCGCCTAGCGCACGCGAGAACGCACGCTCGGCCAACGTCGCGAGCGTGGTGGCGCGATCGGCCAGCGGCGCGAGCGCACCCTGCACGTCGAGCCGATCCACGCGACACTCGATGGCGAGCGCACCTTGTCCAGGCGCGGGGAGGCTCTCGTCGGCGTCCAGCAGCGCACGAATGCGCGTGCCGAGCCCGAGCCGCTTCAACCCTGCCGCGGCGAGGATGATCGCGTCGTAGCGGCCTTCGTCGAGCTTGCGCAGGCGCGTGTGCACGTTGCCGCGCAGCGATTCGATGCGAAGGTTCGGATGGCGCTCGCGCAGCTGCGCTTCGCGTCGCAGGCTCGACGTACCGACGACGCTGCCGGCCGGCATCGACGCCAGCGAATCGTCACGGTTCGAGACCAGCGCATCACGCGGATCCTCGCGCGAGGAGATCGCGGCCAGCACGAAGCCTTCCGGCAGCTCCATCGGCACGTCTTTCAACGAGTGGACGGCGAGATCGGCGCGGCCTTCGCGCAGCGCGGTTTCCAGTTCCTTGATGAACAGTCCCTTGCCGCCGATCGTCGCGAGCGGCCGGTCGACGATGCGGTCGCCCTGCGTCGTGATCCCGAGGAGCTCGACGCTCGTCCCACGATAGCGCGACGACAGTTGCGCGCGGACGTGTTCCGCTTGCCACAGTGCCAGAGCGGATTCGCGCGTGGCGATCGTCAGCCGGCGCGGCGCGAAGGGAGCGGTCATCGCGTCCGCAGCGCCCGCACGCGGAGAAGGTCGAACGAATTCAAGACGGCCGCGAATGACGACGAGGCGGGCATATTAGCATCGCGGCCTCGACGGCCGGCCGGGCGAGCGTCCCCGAAGTCTCGATATCCGCCTGCGCTGTTGCGCGACGCTCGGCAATTGCGTGAAGATGCGATGACATGAATCGTCCGCTCCGCAGGCCGTCTCGCGGCGGGTTTGCCCGCTTCGCCAAAGACGACGAGGAACCGCTCTGGGCCGAGCTCTTCAGCCCCGAGCGTCTCGAACAGCACGCACGGTCGCTCGCCGCCGCGCAATCGGTCGGCGAACGGCCGCCGCGCTGGCGGGCATTCGCGAGCCGCAACGCGGACAACGCGTCGTTGCTGCGCGAGGCGTACGCGGCAATCAGCGAAGCCGTCGCCGCGAAGCGGCTGATCACGCCGGCCGCCGACTGGCTCGTCAACAACTTCCACGTCGTCGAAGATCAGATGCGCGACATCCGGACGTTGCTTCCGGAGCGCTTCTTCGCGCGCCTGCCGCGACTGGACGCGGGCCCGTTCGCCGGCCTTCCGCGTGTCTATGGCATCGCGTGGGCGTTCGTCGCGCATACCGACAGCCGCTTCGACTCGGACCTGCTGTTGCGTTTCGTTGCGGCGTACCAGACGGTGCAGCCGCTGCAACTCGCCGAGTTGTGGGCGACGCCGACGGTGTTGCGCATCGTGATGATCGAGAATGCGCGCCGGCTCGCCGTGCGGATCGTCGCCTCGATGAAGGGACGCGAGCAGGCGGACCGCTATGCCGACGCATTGACTGGTCTCGCCGCCGATGCGGCCGAGGACGTATCGCTACTCGAAGCGGGAACTGCATCCGGATGGTCGCGCGCGTTCACCGTCCAATTGTTCCAGCGCCTGCGGCACCGCGATGCGACGGCCGCCGGCGCGTTGGCGCAGCTTTCGCAGCGCCTCGCGGCGGAACGAACCAACGCCGAAGCCGTCGTGCAGCTCGAAATCGCGCGGCAGGCTGCTGCCGATCTTTCGGTACGCAACCTGATCACGAGCATGCGCCTCGTGTCCGCGTACGAATGGCCGAATTTCGTGGAAGCGGCGAGCCTCGTGCATCAGGAACTCGCCCGCAACCCGATCTTTACGGCGATGGACTTCATCACGCGCGACCGATACCGGGGCGCCGTCGAGGACCTCGCGCGCCGCTCGCCGCATGACGAAATCGCCGTCGCCAAGGCCGCCGTCGCGAGGACCGCAGCCGCAACGGCCGGCGACGATCCACAGCCGACCGACCTCGGCTACTGGCTGATCAGCCACGGCCGCGCGCGCTTCGAGCGCGAACTCGGCTACCGACGACCGTTTGCACGCCGGCTGCTCGCACGCCACGCCGAGCGGGCGCTTCCTGTCTACGCCGGAACGATCGCCGTCGTCGTTTCCGGCCTGCTCGCGCTGCTGCTCGATGCCGCGCACGATGCAGGTGCTCCGTCGTGGACGCTTTGGCTGTACGCGCTCCTTGCCCTCGCGCCCGCCTGCGAGATCGCGCTCGTCCTCGTCAACCGGCTCGTCACCGATCATGTGCAGCCGCGCCACCTGCCGCGGCTCACGCTCCTGCAGGGCCTCGACGCGACGATGCGCACGTTCGTCGTCGTTCCGGCGATCCTCATCAGCGAGCGCTCGATTGCCGATCTCGTGCGCACGCTCGAGACGCACTATCTGTCGAACGGCGTCAATGCCGGCGAGATCTACTTCGCGCTCCTAACCGATTGGCTGGATGCACCGGACGAACGTGCGGAGTCCGACGTGCGCCTGTTGCGAACTGCGGCCGACGCCATCGAGGCCCTCAATCGGCGCTATGGCGTGACGGCGTCCGGCCACCACACCTTTTTCCTGTTTCATCGCCGGCGCCAGTGGAATCCCGCGCAGGGCACGTGGATGGGCTGGGAACGCAAGCGCGGCAAGCTGCACGAATTCAACCGGCTGCTGCGCGGTGCGACCGACACGTCGTTCATCACCGATGCGCCATTCCATGCGCCCGCACCACCGAACGTCCGCTTCGTGATGACGCTCGACGCCGACACGATCATGCCGTACGGCGTTACGACGAAGCTCGTGGGCACGCTGCTTCATCCGCTCAATCGCCCGCGGCTCGACGGCACTTCCTGCGACGTCGTCGACGGTTACTCGATCCTGCAGCCGCGCGTGACGCCGACGCTTCCAACACGACGATCGGCCAGCTGGTACCAGCAGTGGTT
>DASSEA010000063.1:0-2833 GCA_035696805.1 Casimicrobiaceae bacterium | reverse complement strand
GCGGAGTTTTCACGCCGCTTTCCCGATGAACGGTGGGCGCGCGTGACCATCGCGCTCGCGGACGGCCGCACGCTGGTTTCCGAACCGGCGCGCGCACGCGGCAATCCGGAGAATCCTCTGCCCGACGCCGAACTCCGGGAGAAGTACTCCGCGCTCGCCGAGCCGGCGCTCGGCACCGATCGCGCCGCCAGGATCGCGGACGCCGTCGCGGCGCTCGCGCGCGGTGGCGCGCTGGCGCCCCTGCTTGCGGACCTGCTGGGTCCGCTCGACCCGAATCGAATCGCATGAGGCCTGTCCGAATGAATCGACTCCCATCCGCAGCGAAATACGTGATCATCGGCGCCGGCATCCACGGCCTGTCGACGTCGATGCATCTGGCGCAGAAGCTCGCCCACCGCTGGAAGACGGTCGGTGGCGACGGCGTACGTGTCGTGGTGATCGACAAGACCGGCGTCGGGGCGGGTGCCTCGGGCATTGCCTGCGGCGTCGTTCGCAACAACTACTACCAGCCGGCGATGCGCGAGCTGATGGCACAGTGCGTCGACGTCTGGGAGAGCGATGCTGAGACCTACAGCTACCACCCGGTCGGATACATGCAGATCAGTCCGGAAGTCATGCACGCGCAGGTCGGGGAGATCTACGAGCAGCAGCGCGCGATCGGGTACGAGTCGGTGTTCATCGAAGGCGCCGAGGAATCGACGCGGTACATGCGCGGGCTCTTCGACGACTGGCAGGCGCGGAACATCACGTCGGTGCTGCACGAGAAGCGCGGCGGGTATGCGAACAACATGGCGTCGCTGCGTGGCCTCGCCGGCAAGGCGCGCGCGCTCGGCGTCGAGATCATCGAGGGCGCGGCGGTCACCGGTCTTCGCACCGGCAATGGCAGCGATGCGATCAACGCCGTGGAGACGACGGCCGGCACCATCGCCTGCGAACAGCTCGTCGTCGCCGTCGGGCCGTGGATCAATTCGATCTGGAACATGTTGTCTCTGCCGAAGACCGTCGCCATCAAGGGGCGCGACGGTGTCGTGCACGACGGCGTTCCGATGTGGCATTACATGGCGTTGCAGGAAGGCACGCTCGGCGTCGATCCGGATTACCAGAAGACCAACGCCGGCGACATGCCCCCCGTGTTGCATGTCGACACTGACGCGCCGCTCCATTCCGACCGCGACGGTGCGTTGATCACCGACAAGCTGTGGGGCATCTATTACAAGCCTGACTTCCACTTCGGGGGCGTGCAGGGTGGCGCGATGCCCGCGACGGTCGAGCGCGCGGCCGACGACGTGCGCGTCGATCCGTACGGGCCGAGTTCGCCGGAGTTCGTCGTCGACGATAATTTCGCGGACCTGTGGACGTCCGCGCTCGCCTTCTGCCAGAAGCGCTTCGAAGGAAAGCACGGCGTCTATCGGCACGAACCGTCCGGCGGCATCGGATGCTTCACGCCGGACAGCTTCCCGGTGTTCGACCGGTTTCGCGACAACGTCTACGTCATCGCCGATTCCAACCACGGCTACAAGATGATCGGCGTCGGCGAACTCGTCGCAAGCGAATTGCTCGGTGAACGGCGCGTGTTGCTCGAGCCGTTCCGCTTCTCACGCTACGCCGAGGGCAGGTTGCACCCGGTGTCGAACAGCCCGTTCCCGTGGAGTTGAGGACGATCATGATCCGTAAACTGCGTTCCGGCGAATACCGCCTGTACTCGCGCAAGGTCGACCCGCGCACCGGCAAGCGTCGCAATCTCGGCACCTTTCCCACGCGCGAGGCGGCGGAGAAGCACGAGCGCGACGTTCAGTATTTCAAGCGTCATTGAAACGCTTGCAGGCTGGCGCGGTTCGACCTCGGTGATGGACCTGGCGGCGTTCCTGGCCGGGCACGGCATCGACGCCGCGCGGTACGAGCATCCGCCGGTGATGACGGTCGAGGAATCGGAACGTCTCGTGCCGCAGCTGCCCGGGGCGAAGACCAAGAACCTTTTCCTGCGGAACCGGAAGGGTGACCGTCATCTGCTCGTGACCGTGCCGCATGACGTGGCGGTGGATCTCGCGGCGCTCGGCGGGCAGATCGGCGCGGGGCGGCTGGGTTTCGCTTCTGCCGACCGCCTGCTGAAGCACCTCGGCATCACGCCAGGCTCGGTGAGCCTGCTTGCGCTCGTGAACGATGCGTCGCACGCGGTGGAATTCGTCATCGACCGCCGCCTGTGGGAAGCTGACGCCGTTCACGCGCACCCGCTCGTGAACAGCGCGACGATGGTGCTGCCGCATCGCGAACTCGAACGGTTCCTCGCCGCCACCGGACACGACGTACGTATCATCGACGTGCCGACCGGCCTGCCGGCGGTGCGGCCCGGACCCTGACCTGACGCAAGAAGGCGAACCCATGCTCCTCGAAGGCTCGTGTCACTGCGACGCGGTTCGCTTCAGCGTCGAATCGCATACACCTTATCCGTTCATGCGCTGTTACTGCTCGATCTGTCGCAAGACGGCGGGCGGTGGCGGCTACGCCATCAACATCATGGGCGACGCGTCGACGCTGAAAGTGCGCGGGCGCAAGGACGTCGCCGTCTACCGCGCAAGGCTCGATACCGGCGCGAAACGACGGACGCGGTCGCCCGCGCAACGACACTTCTGCGCCCGGTGCGCGAGCGCGCTGTGGGTCTGGGATCCCCGCTGGCCGCAATGGGTCTACCCCTTTGCGTCGGCGATCGACACGCCGCTGCCGAAACCACCCGAAGATATCGAATTGATGCTCGATTTCGCGGCACCGTGGGCGGACGTTCCGTCCGGGCCGACGCACACGCATTTCGGCGAATATCCCGAGGAATCGATCGTCG
>DASSEA010000062.1:0-8390 GCA_035696805.1 Casimicrobiaceae bacterium | reverse complement strand
GCGCGCCGGCGCGCTGCTCGACGCGCTGCTGCCGTTCGCGCAGGCCGGCATCGCGATCGTCGGGCTCGAGCCGTCGTGCCTGTTCACGCTGCGCGACGAATTCCTCGGGCTGCGACTGGGCGAGGATGCCGCGCGCGTCGCCGAACACGCGCTGTTGATCGACGCGTTCATTGCGCGCGAGCACGCAGCCGGTCGGCTGGCGCTCGCGCTCGCGCCGTTGCCGCAGCGACGCGCGCTCGTGCACGCCCACTGTCATCAGAAAGCGTTCGGCGCGGCCGACGACGTGCTGACCGCGTTGCGCCTGATCCCGGATCTCGACGTCGAGGCGATCGAGTCGAGCTGCTGCGGCATGGCGGGTGCGTTCGGCTATCACCGCGACCGCTACGACGTTTCGATGCGCATGGCCGAATTGTCGCTGCTGCCTGCGGTGCGCGGCGCGGGCGACGACACGCTGATCGTCGCCGACGGCACGAGCTGCCGCCATCAGATCGCCGACGCTACGCGCACGGGCAATCCGCGCGAGGCGATGCACGCGATCCGCGTCCTGGCGCGTGCACTGCGAAACGGCGGGAACGCATGACCCGCCCCCTCGGCGAACCGTCCGACGACGAGCGTGTCCTGGTCATTTCCCGCCGCACGCTTGCGCACTACGACGAGCGTGCCGACGCGTTCTGGGCGGCCACGCGCGACCACGACGTGCGCCAGAACATCGATGCACTGCTGTCGCGCATCGAGGGCACGCCACCCCACGCGATCCTCGACTTCGGTTGCGGGCCGGGCCGCGACCTGCGGACGCTGACCGCACTCGGTCACGTCGCCGTCGGCCTCGAAGGCGCCGCGAATTTCGTCACGATGGCGCGCGACTACAGCGGCTGCGAGGTGTGGCAGCAGGATTTCCTGCAGCTCGACCTGCCGCCGGCGCGCTTCGACGGCGTGTTTGCCAACGCGTCGCTGTTTCACGTTCCGCGCAACGCGCTGCCGCGGGTGCTGCTCGAACTGCGGGCAACGCTCAAGCCGCGCGGCGTGCTGTTCGCATCGAATCCGCACGGTAACGACGACGAGGGATGGAACCGCGGCCGCTACGGTGCCTGGCACACGCCGCAGACGTGGTCGGCTTACGTGACCGCCGCGGGATTCACGCGCCTCGACGAATACTTCAGGCCGGCGGGACGGCCGCGCGCCGAGCAGCCATGGCTCGCGACGGTGTGGCGCAGGACCTGAGTGGATTCGGTTTGAATCGCCTGCGGTGCGCCGGCCTCGCGCTGAACCGGCCGACCGGAATGAACGCGGACGTTATGTCGATTCGGCGGGCGGCGTCGTGGAATCGGACGCCGGCGACTGCGCGGCCGCGCGGTCGAGTTTCTTCTGCTTCTTTTCTTCTTTTTTACGTTTCTTTTCCAGTTCCTTCTGGCGCTTCTGAAACTCGAAGTTCGGTTTGGCCAAGTGCGCGTCCTCGCGATGGGGTATGCGGACCGATCGTCCGTCGTCGTTTGTACCTCAAATCGGTCCGCAAGGCCAGCCAGCCCTCCGCCGATCACTTCGGCAGCAGCGACTCGACGAACGCGTCGCAACGACCCGTCGACGGCGCGCACGAGATCGAACCCGTCGACGGCTCGTAATTTCGCAGGTTGTAGTAGTAGTTGCCGCCCGCCTGCAGGACCGGGTAGCCCGCGCGCGACGGGTCGGCGGTAAAGAAGTTCGTCGTCGAGCTGCCGAACGCGCGCGCGATCGGCCCGTTGACACCCGACGGATCGGTCGGGCGAAAGTCGCACGCCGTGCGGGAAATCGTCGCTTCCCGATCGGTGCGCTGGCCCGCGAATTCGGCAGCCGACAGACGGCCGAGCCGCGATCCGATCGTGGCGGGCACGGCGAAGCTCACGGCCCACGCGCCGTTCCAGGCAAAGGCCGGTGCATTGGGCATCGCGGCGCTTTCGACACGCGAGCTCTCCGAGCCCACGTCGCTGTAGAGATAACTCGCGAACTGGCCGCACAGGCCCGGCGGTGTGGGCGCGCTCGCAACCCAGTTGAGCGTGACGCTGACCGGTGTGCTCGAGCCTGCACTGCTGCGCGTGAACACCGAGTAAGTGTGCACGCCGGGCGTCGACTCGCGGGCGAGGCACACGTTCGACGAACTCGAACAGCCGTTCCACACGTAGGCTGCGACGACCTTGTCGCACGCGAGCTTGAGCACGACGGTGCTGTTGACGACTGGCGGATCGGTCTGCGACGTTCGCGCGAGCCAGCAGCGCGCCGTACCGACCGTCGTAGCCTGCCAGTTGACGGCGATGCTCGCGGGCACGCTCGATCCTGCGGCGTTGTGCGCAACCACGCTGTACGTGGCCTGACCCGCCGTCGAGGACGTCGCGGTGCACGTCGTGCCCGAACCGAGACAACCGGTCCACGCGAACGACGCCGGTGCGTTGCTGCACGTCGCCGTGATCGTGATGGCGGAGCCGACGTTCGGTGTCGCATCGGGCGTCGACAGCGTGCACGACGGCACCGGTCCCGGGCCCGTAGAACCATCGGCCGGCGCGCACATTGCCACGCGCAGCGGTCCCGGACCGTAGCCCTCCGCGATGTAGCCGCGTGCGAGCATCGCCTGCTGGATCGCCGGATCGGTCGTGAAGCGGTGATTGGAATCCGCGCGGCTGTTCCAGCTTCGATAGACGGGAACCGTCGTCGCCGGGCATTGCCCCGTGCTCAAATCCGGCAGAAAGATCCCGAAGGCATTCGCAGTTTCCTCGTCCCACACGCCGGCGAAGCGCCGGCGAACCTCTTGGCATTCGGCCGCCGATGCGGAGTAGAAGTGCGAATCGAGGCCGGCCGAGGGCTTGCCGTAGAAGCGGCACACGGCCGACGCACCCGCGACGGGCGTCGCCGGGTCGAACACGTTGAACGACTGCTGCGTGCGCTGCCATCCGACGAACTCGCCGCGATCGAGCTTCGCGATTTCGTCGGGCGCCGCCGTGACGAAGTAATGGTCGAGCGTCGCGTTGTAATACTCGACGGCGACGAGGGTTCCGGCCGCGGCAGGGACGGCGGCGGCGAACAGGAGCAGCAACGCGAACTTCAGCAGGGACAGCGATCTCATGAAACTCCCGAGGGTAAACGCCTTTGACCGGTAGACACGCACCAGGCATCGCCACGCATCCGGTCGGCGCTGCTACGACGGACCGGTGACGTCCGGTCGAGTTCCCCGAACGTGACGGGCGCGGCGGGCCGTTGACACCGGGGCGCGTGCTATGCTGGATTTGCAGGCCCCGTCGTCGCTACCCCTTTCGAACGGAGACGCCCATGCATCGCCGCATTCCGTGCTGGCTGCTCGCTGTCGTCTGCCTTTTCGCGCCGTTCGCCATCGTGAATGCGCAAACGCTTCGCATCGGGCTTGCCGAGGACCCGGACGTTCTCGATCCGACGCTCGCGCGAAGCTTCGTCGGACGCATCGTGTTCGCGTCGCTTTGCGACAAGCTGTTCGACATCGACGAAAAGCTCGCCATCGTTCCGCAACTGGCTGCGAGTTACGAATGGTCCGGCGACAGCAAGGCGCTGACGATCAAGCTGCGGCCCGGCGTCACGTTCCACGACGGCGAGAAGCTCGACGGCGCGGCCGTCAAGTACAGCCTCGAGCGCCACAAGACGATGGCGGGATCGAACCGGCGCGGCGAACTCGCGCTGCTCGCGACCGTCGACGTCGTCGATCCGATGACGGTGCGGCTGAATCTGTCGGCGCCCTTCTCGCCGCTCCTTGCGCAACTCGCCGACCGCGCCGGCATGATCGTGTCGCCCAAGGCCGCGCAGGCCGCCGGCGACAAGTTCGGTGCGAAGCCGGTGTGCGCGGGCCCGTTCCAGTTCGTCGAGCGCGTCGCGCAGGACCGCATCGTGCTCGAGCGGTATCCGAATTACTGGAACAAGGCAGCCGTGCATTTCGACCGCGTCGTGTTCCTGCCGATCCCGGATTCGACGGTGCGCCTCGCCAACCTGCGGTCCGGACAGCTCGACCTCATCGAGCGGCTCGCCGCGTCCGATGTGCCGCAGGTCAAGGGCGACGCGCGTTTCCGCATGACGAAGATCACCGAGATCGGTTACCAGGGCATTACGATCAACGTGGGCAAGAGCGATCTCGCGCAAAAGAATCCGCTCGGCCGCGATCCCCGCGTACGCGAGGCGTTCGAGCTCTCGCTCGATCGCGACGGGATCGTGCAAGTCGCGCAGGACGGCGAAGGCGACGTCGGGAACCAGTGGGTCGCGCCGACCAACACCTTTTATGCGAAGAACGTGCCGATCCCGGCGCGCAACGTCGCCCGCGCGAAGCAGTTGCTGCAGGAAGCGGGCGTGGCCAATCCGTCGTTCACGCTGATGACGCCGACCACCGCCGATGCACAACGCATCGCGCAGGTCGTGCAGGCGATGGCGCGCGAAGCGGGCTTCGATGTGAAGATCCAGTCGACCGAGTTCGCGACGTCGCTCGACCTCGCCGACAAGGGTCAGTTCGATGCGTACGTGCTCGCGTGGAGCGGCCGCGCGGATCCCGACGGGAACATCTACAGCTTCGACGCGTGCAAGCAGCCGCTCAATTACGCGGGCTACTGCAAGCCGGAGGTCGACGACCTGCTCAATCGCTCACGCACGACGCGCGATGTCGACGAGCGCCGCAAGCTTTTCGGTGATCTCGCCGCGATCGTGCTCAAGGACCGGCCAATCGTCTACCTCTACCACCGTCACTGGCTATGGGCGTACACGAACAAGCTCGACGGCTTGCGCGAGATTCCCGACGGCCTCGTCCGCCTGACCGGCGTGCGCTTCAAGTAGCAGCGGGTCGATCCGCGCGCGCGGCAGGTCACGCGCGATGCTGACGTTCATCCTCCGCGGCGCGCGATGCTGACGTTCATCGCCCGTCGCGTCGCGGCGATCGTTCCGACGCTCGTGTTCGTGTCGATCCTCATCTTCGGGTTGCAGCAGCTGCTGCCAGGCGATCCGGCGATGGTGCTCGCGGGCGAGGAACGCGATCCCACCGTCATCGCGCACCTGCGCGAGACGATGCATCTCGATCAGCCGTTCCCGATCCGCTACCTGTACTGGCTCCGCGGCGTGCTGCACGGCGATCTCGGAGAATCGCTGCGGTTGCAGCAGCCGGTGGGCGCGCTGATCGCCGAGAAACTGCCGGTGACGCTCGAGCTCGCGTGCATCGCGATCGTCATTGCGCTCGCGATCGGCATTCCGGCGGGCGTCGTTTCCGCGGTGCGGCGCGGCACCGCGTGGGACTACGGTGCGAACGTGGTGGCGCTCTGGGGACTGTCGACGCCGAATTTCTGGCTCGGCATCATGCTGATCCTGCTGTTTTCGGTGACGCTCGGCTGGCTGCCGGCATCGGGCTACGTGAGCCCCTTCGACGACTGGCGCGCGAATCTCGCGGCGATGATCATGCCCGCGTTCGTTCTCGGCAACGCCATCGCCGCGGTACTGATGCGTCATACGCGAAGCGCGATGCTGCAGGTGCTGTCGTCCGATTACGTGCGCACGGCGCGTGCGAAGGGCGCGCGCGAACGCGATGTCGTGATGAAGCACGCGCTGCGCAATGCGTTGATCCCGATCATCACGCTCGGCGCGCTCGAGTTCGGGACGCTGCTGTCGGGCGCGGTGCTGACCGAGCAGGTGTTCACGATTCCCGGTTTCGGCAAGCTGATCGTCGACGCCGTGTTCAACCGCGACTACGCGGTCGTGCAGGGCGTCGTCCTGTTCACGGCGACCGCGTACATCGTGCTGAACCTGTGCGCGGACATCGCGTACGCGGTCGTGAATCCGCGCATTCGCGTCCAATGAACGCACCGCTCGCGGCAACGTTGCACACCGCCCCGCTCGCCGCCCACGCGCGTGTGCCGGCGATGCGCACGTCCTTGCTGCGCCGGCTCGCCAAGCGTCCGTCGGCCGCAATCGGACTCGTCGTCATCGTGGCGTTCGTCGCCGTCGCGGTGTTCGCGCCCTGGCTTGCGCCATACGACCCGATCGCCACCAGCTTCTCCACGGTGCGCAAGGCGCCGAGCGCGGCGCACTGGTTCGGCACCGACGAGATCGGCCGCGACGTGCTGTCGCGCGTGATCTTCGGCGCGCGCGCATCGCTGCTCGCAGGCGTCGTGTCGGTCCTGATCTCGCTGTCGGTCGGCGTGCCAACCGGATTGCTCGCGGGCTACGCGGGTGGCAAGACCGACATGCTCATTTCGCGCGTCACCGACGCGCTGCTCGCGTGTCCGTTCCTGATCCTCGCGATCGCACTGGCCGCGTTTCTTGGACCGAGCCTCACCAACGCGATGATCGCCATCGGCATTTCCGCGACGCCGATCTTCATTCGGCTGACGCGCGGAACGACGATTGCCGTCAAGGCCGAGGACTTCGTGCTCGCCGCGCGCGCGATCGGCAACGCGCCCTGGCGCATTGCCGTGCGACACGTGCTGCCGAACATCGTGCCGCCCCTGCTCGTACAGGCCACGCTCGCGATCGCGGCCGCCGTGATCGCCGAGGCGAGCCTGTCGTTCCTCGGGCTCGGTCAGCAGCCGCCGCAGCCGAGCTGGGGCAGCATGCTGAACACCGCGAAGAACTACATCGACAATGCACCGTGGATGGCGATCTGGCCCGGCGTATCGATCTTCCTGCTGGTGCTGTCGTTCAACATCGTCGGGGACGGGCTGCGTGACGCGCTCGACCCGCGACATGCGTGAACCGACTTCGGGGCCAGAGCAACAAGTCGACATGTTGCTCTGACCCCGAAGTGTTCGGAGTTGTAACGGCGTCAACCGGCGTTGTCCGCGGGCCGTTGCAGCGCAAGGGCCCGCGCAGGAATTCGCGCCTCCGGCGGCGGTCCGACCTCACGAGCGGTAATCCGGAGAATTTCGATGAACAAGACCTTGATCGCGTGTGCAGTCGCGGCCGCGCTCGCTGTCGCCGCCCCCGCCGCCGAGGCGGCACGCGGGGACGGCCAGTCGGGCGCGCGTTCCGGTGGCAACTGGAGCGGCAGCCACGGCAACTGGAGCGGCAACCGCGGCAACTGGAGCGGCAACCGCAGCAACTGGAGCGGCCACCGCGGCGACTGGAGCGGTCACCGCGGCGATTGGAACGGCGGTCGTCGCTGGTACGGGAGCCACTGGAACGGCTATCGTCACTTCGGCTACGGCAGCGTCTACCTCGGCTGGCCCTGGTACTGGTGGGGACCGTCGTACTACGGCTATCCCGCCTACACGTACTACGACTATCCGTCGTACTACGATTCGACGGAGGTGTACGTCGAGCCATCCGGTTCGGCGCCGGCGCCCGCCCCGGAGCAGCGCGCCCAGTATTACTGCCCCGACAGCGGCTATTACCCCTCGGTGCAGTCATGCCCGCGCGGCTGGCTCCGCGTGCTCCCAGGCGACGCACCACCGCGCTGAACGCGCTGGCGCGCGCGTCCGAACGTCAACGCGCGCGCGTGATGCGGACCAGTCGATCGGTGCCGGATTCGGCAGCCCACGCCTCGCCCGCGCGACCGAGCATCTGCCGTACGTTCGCACCGTCGCGGTTCGACGGATAGCTCGTGAACTTCGCCGTCGCGGGATCGAACTCGACGATCGCATTGGTGGCCCAGTCGGTCAGCCAGACGTGATCGTCGGCATCGACCCACACCGAATACGCACGCGCGCTGCCGGGCAGTTTCCATTCCGACCACTGGCGTGACGCCGGGTCGTAGCGACCCACCTGTCCCGTGTTCCAGTAACTGACCCACACGTTGCCCTTCGAGTCGGACCACACGCGTCGCGCGCCCTGATTGCGCGTCGGAGGCTCGATCACCGTCGCCTCGCCGCTCTCGGTATCGATGCGTGCGATGTGACTGCCGGCGAGCGACGCGTAATACACGTCACCCGCCGGTGTCGTCGTGATGCCGTACGGGCCGCTTCCGCGCGGGGAACGCCAGACGCGGACGTCGCCGCTCGCCGGGTCGACACGGCCGTAATAGCCGCTCTGCCCGGTAAACCAGACGCGGCCCGCGCCATCGAACGTCAGCGTGTTCAGGTTGGCGTTGGGCGCCGTTGCGGGCAGCGGCCAGCGCGTGACCGCATGCGTCACCGGGTCGACGCGAACGATCGCGTTCTGCCCGCCGTCCGTGATCCACGGGGCGCCATCGGGACCGACGACGACCCCATGCGGTGCGGAATTGCTGCCGAGCAAGACTTCGTCGACCTTGCCGGTCGCCGGGTCGAGGATGCCGAGCTTGCCGGTCGCCTGCGCCGTGTAGTACACGGGACCGCGCGGATCACGCGTCGCCGCGACGTCGTGCGGATGCGCGCCGCGCACCACCGGGAAATAGGTGACCGCGGCCGGGCCGTCCGCGGCGGTCGCGCCCGCGACGATTGCGAAGGCGAGAA
>DASSEA010000061.1:0-9096 GCA_035696805.1 Casimicrobiaceae bacterium | reverse complement strand
CGATCACGCTGTACAGCGCGAGCATGGTGTTGACCTGCAGCCTCATCGCGTCGGCTCGGCGGGCGAGTGGTCGGGCAGGAGGTCCATCTCCAGCGGGATCATCGGAGCGGCCATCATGCCCTGGCTGCGGAAGAACGACAGCAGCAGCTGGTTCTCGCTCGCCAGCATCGTGCGCAGGATCGTGACGCCGACGCGCTGGAAGCGCTCGCGCATCGCAGCCAGCAACAGCGAGCCGGCGCCCTTCTGACGCGCCCCCGGATCGACGTCGATCGCGAACACCCAACCGCAGGGCGGCGAGCCGAACTCCCAGTCGCGCACCTCGCCGATCACGAAGCCGACCACGCGCGCACCCGTCACCGCCACCAGGAAGTGGCGCAGGCCCTGCCCGGCCACGCCGTAGCGACGGTAGACGCGCTGCCAGTAGTCCGCCTTGTGCAGGCCGGTCACGGTGGCGTCGAGGGCGATCACCGCGGGCAGGTCGGCGGCGCGCACCGGCCGCACCCGGACGGGTTCATCCGACGCGCCCGGCGGCGGCGCGGCGGCGCGCTTTGGTCTCGGTGTTTTCCCTCGGGGATTCATTGATCGGACGCAAACCAGATCAAGCCTAAACACGCATTCCAGTACCAGAATGACTTTGAGCGCATTCTAGTCGTCGCGCAGGTTTCCCCCCGGTCCTGGCAAGGAGATCCAGATGACCCCGCTTCGCATCGCCATCCGCACCTGCAGCGCGCTGCTGCTGACCGCGGCCGCCGCCTCGTCGATCGCGCAGGAGCCGATTCGCATCGGCACGTTCCTGTCGGTCACGGGTCCGGCCGCGTTCCTCGGCGATCCGGAACAGAAGACGCTCGAAATGTACGTCGAGCGGATCAACGCCGCCGGCGGCATTGGCGGACGCAAGCTGCAGTTGACTGTCTACGACGACGCAGGCGATGCCGAAAAGGCGCGCACGTTCGCCAAGCGGTTGATCGAGCAGGACAAGGTCGACGTGATCGTCGGCGGTTCGACGACAGGCACGACGATGGCCGCCGTTCCGCTGGTCGAACAGGCGCAGACGCCGTTCATTTCGCTGGCCGGCGCCGTCGTCATCGTCGAACCGGCGAAGAAGTGGGTATTCAAGACGCCGCACACCGACCGCATGGCATGCGAAAAGGTGTTCACCGACATGCAGGCGCGCAAGCTCACGAAGCTCGCGCTGATCTCGGGCACCGGCGGTTTCGACAAGTCGATGCGCGGTGAATGCTTGAAGGTCGCGCCGAAATACGGCGTCGAGGTCGTCGCCGACGAAAGCTACGGCGCCGCGGATACCGACATGACGGCACAGCTCACGAAGATCCGCGGGACGCCCAGCGTGCAGGCGGTGCTGAATGCCGGCTTCGGCCAGGGTCCGGCGATCGTGACGCGCAACTACCGGCAGCTCGGCCTCACGATGCCGCTCTATCAATCGCACGGCGTCGCCTCCAAGGAATACGTGAAGCTGTCGGGCGAAGCGGCCGAGGGCGTGCGCCTGCCGGCCGCCGCGCTGCTCGTCGCCGACATCCTTCCCGACTCGAATCCGCAGAAGCGTGTCGTCGTCGCGTATCGGAACGACTACGAGGCGCGCTACAAGTCCGACGTCTCCACGTTCGGCGGCCACGCGTACGACGGCTTGATGCTCGCCGTCGACGCGATCAAGCGTGCGGGCGGCACCGACAAGGCCAAGGTGCGCGATGCGCTCGAAGCGACGCGCGGCTACGTCGGCACCGGCGGCATCGTCAACATGTCGGCGTCCGATCACATGGGTCTCGACCTGACGGCGTTCCAGATGCTCGAAGTGCAAAAGGGCAACTGGGTCGTCATCCGGTAGCGGTCGGGGCGATCGCGGAGGCGGCATGAGCGGGACGGGCCGCCCCGAGCGCGAATCAGCCCCGCAGCGCGTCGTGCGAAGGGTCGTCGAATGAGCGCCGAGTCGGTGCAATTCCTCGCGAGCGGCCTCACCGTGGGATCGATCTACGCGCTCGTCGCGCTCGGCTTCTCGATCGTGTTCAACGCGAGCCGCGTCATCAATTTCGCGCAGGGCGAGTTCGTGATGATCGGCGGCATGAGCGCCGTCTCGCTGCTCGCGCTGGGTGCGCCGATGCCGCTCGCGCTCGCCGGTGCGGTCGTCGTCGCGACCGTCGTCGGGCTCGTCGTCGAGAAGCTCGCCATCGAGCGGGCGCGTCGTGCCGATGTCGTCACGCTGATCATCATCACCATCGGCGCGTCGATCCTCCTTCGCGGCGTCGCGCAGGTCGTGTGGGACAAGAGCGTGCACCGCCTGCCGCCGCTCGCGGGCGACACGCCCGTGACGCTGTTCGGCGCGACCATCCTTCCGCAGAGCCTGTGGGTGCTCGCGGCGACCGTCGTCATCATGGCGGCGCTCACGTATTTCTTCCGTCGTACGCGGCTCGGCAAGGCGATGCTCGCGACGTCGCACAACCGGCTCGCGGCGCAACTCGTCGGGATTGACGTCGACCGCGTGCTGTTCGCGAGCTTCGGGCTCGCTGCGGGGCTCGGCGCGGTCGCGGGCGTACTGATCGCACCGATTGCGTTCACCGCCTACGACGCCGGCATCATGCTCGGCCTGAAAGGCTTCGCTGCAGCGATCCTGGGGGGCCTCGGCAGCTTCCCCGGCGCGATCGCCGGCGGCCTCACGCTCGGTCTTCTCGAAAGCATTGGCGCGGGTTACGTGTCGTCCGCGTACAAGGACGCGATCGCGTTCGTGATCATCCTCGGCGTGCTGTTCGTGCGTCCCGATGGACTCCTTGGTGCACTCCGCAGCGAACGCGTCTAGCCGCGCGACGCTCGCCGGCGCGCTCACGGCGCGCACGCGGCTCGTCGCGGCGCTCGCGATCGTCATCGCGTCACTGCCGCTCGTCATCGCGAACGATTATTTCTACGACGTCGCGATCACCGTGGCGCTGAACGCGATCGTGTGCATCGGCCTCAATTTGCTGATCGGCTATGCCGGCCAGATCAGCCTCGGGCATGCGGGCTTTTTCGCGCTCGGCGGCTACGGTACTGCGCTCGTCGCGACGCGCTACGGCTGGCCGACGCTGGCCGCGTTCGCGGCGGCGGTCGCCGCGGTCGCGTTGCTTGCGTTCATCGTCGGCCGGCCGATCCTGCGCCTCAAGGGGCATTACCTCGCGATGGCGACGCTCGGGCTCGGCATCATCGTTTCGATCGTCATCTCGACCGAGGATCGCATCACCGGCGGCCCGGACGGCATGCAGGTGCCGGCGCTCGCGATCGGGGGCCTGGTCGTTCAAGGCGAGCGCGCGTGGTACTGGATCGCCGGCGGAGCGCTCGTCGCCGCGACGTGGGTCGCGTCGAACCTGATCGATTCGCCGACCGGCCGCGCGCTGCGTGCGTTGCACACGTCCGAGATCGCCGCCGAGGTCGCCGGCATCGACAGCGCGCGCCACAAGCTGTTCGTGTTCGTCGTATCGGCCGCGTTCGCTGCGGTGGCCGGCGGGCTCGCTGCGCTGCATGCGGGGTTCATCACGCCGGCGAAGGCGTCGTTCTTCCACTCGATCGAACTCGTGACAATGGTCGTGTTCGGCGGAATGGCGTCGACCGGCGGCGCAATCGTCGGCGCGGCGGTGCTGACGGTGCTGCCGCAGGTGCTGACGGTCTTCCACGACTACGAAATGATCGTCTTCGGCGGGCTTCTGATGGCGACGATGATTTTCCTGCCGCGCGGCGTCGTGCCGACGCTGTACGGGATGCTCGCGGGCAGGGCGCGGTCGTGAACGGGGCATCGGCACCGGTCGGTTCGCTGCGGGTCACGCACGTGTCGAAATCGTTCGGTGGCGTGCGTGCGATCGACGACCTGTCGTTCGACGTCCGCCAAGGCATCGTGCATTCGATCATCGGTCCCAACGGCGCCGGCAAGACGACGCTCGTCAACCTGCTGACCGGCGTCTATCGGCCCGCGAGTGGCCGCATCGCATTCGATGGCCGCGACCTGACCGGCGCGCCGCCGCACGCGTTCGCGGCCGCGGGCATTGGCCGGACGTTCCAGAACCTGCAGGTTTTCTACAACATGAGCGTCATCGAGAATGTGATGACCGGCCGTCATCGGCTCGCGTCGTCCGCGCTGCTGCCGACGCTGTTGCACACGCGGGGCCTCGCACGGGCGGAGCGCGAAACGCGCGAGCGCGCCGTTGAATGGCTGCGCTTCCTCGGGCTCGCGAACCGCGCCGACGCCCGCGCCGACGCGTTGCCGTACGGGGCGTTGAAGCGGCTCGAAATCGCTCGCGCGCTCGCGGGCGAGCCGCGGATCCTGTTCCTCGACGAACCGGCCGCGGGACTCAATGCGACCGAAGCGGCCGAGATCGGCGCTTTGATCCGCAAGGTCGCAGAAACGGGCACGACGATCGTGCTGATCGAGCACAACATGCGGCTCGTCATGGGGGTGTCCGATCACGTGCTCGTGCTCGATCACGGGCGCCGCCTGTGCGCGGGCAGTGCCGACGAGGTCCGCAACGATCCGCGCGTCATCGAGGCCTACCTCGGCGCGGACCATGCACGGGAGGCGGCGCATGCTTGACGTCGCCAGGCTCGGCAGCCGCTACGGACGCATCCCCGCGCTCGCGGGCGTCGACCTGCGCGTCGGCGAAGGCGAACTCGTGGCACTGGTCGGCGGCAACGGCGCCGGCAAGACGACGCTGCTGCGCGTGCTGTCCGGCGTGCAGCCGGCGTCGGCAGGCAGCGTGCGCTTCGACGGCGACGACGTCACGCGTGCATCGCCGCGCGCGCGCGTGAAGATGGGCATCGTGCAGGTGCCCGAGGGTCGCCAGGTGTTCGCGCCAATGTCGGTCGAGGACAACCTGCGACTCGGTGCATTCACGCGACCGGCGTCCGACCTCGGCGCGACACTGGCGCGCGTGTTCGATCTGTTTCCCGTCCTGCGCACAAAGCGGCGCGACGCCGCGGGCACGTTGTCGGGCGGCCAGCAGCAGATGCTCGCGATCGGCCGCGCGCTGATGGCGAAGCCCAGGCTGCTGCTGCTGGACGAGCCCGGCATGGGTCTCGCGCCGCGGCTTTGCGCCGAGATCTTCGCCGTCATTCGAGCCCTCAAGGACGCGGCGACGACGATCCTGCTCGTCGATCAGAACGCGCGCGCCGCGCTCGCGATCGCCGATCGCGCGTACGTGCTCGAAACGGGACGCGTCACGCTGGCGGGACCTGCAGGCGACCTGCTCGACAACCCGCGCGTGCGCGAAGCCTATCTCGGTCTCTGACCCCCTTTCATTTGACGAGGAATCCGATGCAATCCACGCTGGCCGCCGGTATTCAGGCAACGAGGCAATTCGTCATCGATCGCGAACGGACGATCGACTTCATGGGCGAGAACGCGCGCGTGTATGCGACGCCGATGCTCGTTCGCGACATCGAGGTCGCGTGCCGCGAGCTTCTGCTCGAGCATCTCGACAGCGGCGAGGATTCGGTCGGCACGCGCATCGAGGTCGATCACCTCGCTGCGACGCTCCTCGGCATGCCGGTCACGCTGGTCGTGAAGGCGACCGAGGTCAAGGGGCGCGCCGTGTCCTTCGACGTCGAGGGACACGACGGCGTCGACGCGATCTGTCGCGGCCGTCATCACCGCTTCATCGTCGACGTCGAAACCACCAAGGCTCGGCTCGCGGCGAAAGCGGCGAAGGCTGCCAAGGTTGCCGCGTGAGCGATCGCTCGACCGCTCGCGACATGCCCGCCGCAAGCGAAGCCCGGCGCGTGCCCACGTATTGCTATCAGTGCGTCGCGGGTCCGGACCTGCTGACCGTCAAGGTCATCGACGGCGTCGCGACCGAAGTCGAGCCGAACTTCTGCGCCGCCGACGTGCATCCGGGCGGCGGCAAGGTGTGCGTCAAGGCATTCGGGCTCGTGCAGAAGACGTACAACCCGAACCGCGTGCTGTCGCCGATGAAGCGGACGAACGCGCGCAAGGGTCGCGACGAGGACCCCGGATTCGTCGCCATTTCGTGGGACGAGGCGTTCGACCTCATCGCGCAACGGCTCGACGCGGTGCGCACGAGCGGCCTCACCGACGCGTCCGGCTACCCGCGCGTCGCCGCGAGCTTCGGGGGCGGCGGTACGCCGCAGTCGTACATGGGCACGTTTCCGGCATTCCTCGCGGCGTGGGGTCCGGTCGACATGGGCTTCGGCTCGGGGCAGGGCGTCAAGTGCTATCACTCCGAGCACCTGTACGGCGAGTTGTGGCATCGCGCGTTCACCGTTTCGCCCGACACGCCGCTGTGCGACTACCTGATCTCGTGCGGCGCGAACGTCGAGGCGTCGGGCGGCGTCGTCGGCGTCTGGCGGCACGCGCAGGCGCGCGCGCGCGGCATGAAGCGCGTGCAGGTCGAGCCGCATCTGTCCGTCACCGGCGCGTGCTCGGCGCAATGGGTGCCGATCAAGCCGAAGACCGACGCCGCATTCCTGTACGCGCTGATGCACGTGCTGCTGCACGAGATGCCCCGCGCAAGGCTCGACGTCGCGTTCCTCGCTCGACATACAGCGTCCGCGTACCTGGTCGGGCCGAACGGCTATTACCTGCGCGATCGCGCAACGCGCAAGCCACTCGTCATGGACACCACGCTCGCCCACGCCGTCGCGCACGATACGCCGGACCTGGACGAGACGCTCGAAGGCCGCTTCGACGTCGATGCGATCGAGATCGGTGCCGACGACGACGTGCTCGCCGACGGCACCGTCAGCGGCGAGACCGCGTTCAGCAAGCTCGTCGCGCACATGGCGCCGTACACGCCGGAATGGGCCGAGGCGATCTGCGACGTACCGGCCAGAGTCGTGCGGCAGATCGCGCGCGAATTCATCGAGCACGCGCAGGTCGGCGCGACGATCGACATCGACGGCGTGACGCTGCCCTATCGGCCGGTCGCCGTGAGCCTCGGCAAGACGGTGAACAACGGCTGGGGCGGCTACGAATGCTGCTGGGCGCGAACGATGCTCGCAGCGCTCGTCGGCGCACTCGAAGTGCCCGGCGGAACGCTCGGCACGACGGTCCGGCTCAATCGGCCGTTGTCCGAGCGGCTCGCGAGCGTGACGCCGGGCCCGGACGGATTCATGAGCTACCCGATGAATCCGACCGACAAGGCGCACTGGTCGCCGCAACCGAACATTCGCAATGCGTACCGGACGATGGTGCCGCTCGCGGGCAACGGTCCGTGGAGCCAGGCGCTCGGGCCGACGCATTTCTCGTGGATGTTCCTGGACGAGACGCCGAAAGGGTTGCCGCGCGTCGATCCGCCCGACGTGTGGTTCGTGTACCGCACGAATCCGGCGATTTCGTTCTGGGACACGGCCGCGGTCGGCGAGAAGATGGCGCGCTTTCCGTTCGTCGTGGCGTTCGCGTACACGCGCGACGAGACGAACCACTTCGCCGACGTTCTGCTGCCGGATGCGACCGACCTCGAAAGCCTGCAATTGATCCGCATCGGCGGGTCGAAGTACGTCGAGCAGTTCTGGGATCACCAGGGATTCGCGCTTCGCCAGCCCGCCGTCGCGATGCGCGGCGACGCGCGCGACTTCACCGACATCGCGACCGAGCTCGCGCGGCGCGCCGGCCTGATCGAAAAATACAACGCGTCGATCAACAAGGGCGCCGCGGGCGTGCCGCTCGCCGGCAAGCACGGCGACTTCTCGCTCGATGTCGCGCACGCGCATTCGCGCGATGCGATCTGGGATGCCGTATGCCGCGCCGCGAGCGCCGAGCTGACCGAGGGCGCCGAGTTGCACGGCCTCGACTGGTGGAAGACGAACGGCCTCGCGACGCGGCGCTTTCCGCGCACCGACTGGTACCTGTTTCCGACGCTCGTCGCGCGCGGCCTGCGTTTCGAGCTGCCGTACCAGGAGCGGCTTGCGCGCGTGGGCGCCGAGCTCGGGCGCCGGTTGCACGAGCACGACATGCACTGGTGGGATCGGCAGCTCACCGAATATCAGGCGTTGCCGCCGTGCAAGGACTTCGCTGCGCCGTGGGAGGCGGCCGTGACGGTCGCCGGCGGCAAGGCGATCGATTATCCGTTCTGGCTGCTGACGGCGCGCAGCATGCAGTACGCATGGGGCGGCAACGTCGGCATACAGATGATCAAGGAAGTCGCCGACAACATTGCCGGCCATCGCGGCGTCATCGTCAACGCGACGACGGCGGCGCGCCTCGGTATCCAGGAGGGCGATACGATCGAAATCGCAACGCCGCAACGCCGCGTGCGCGGCCGCGCCGTGCTCCGGCAGGGCATCCGCCCCGACACGCTGTTGTTGCTCGGGCAGTTCGAGCACTGGGCGACGCCGTTTGCGAAGGATTTCGGCGTACCGAGCCTCAACACGCTCGCGACGATGTCGATGGACCTGACGGACGCGACGGGCTCGGGCGCCGATCTCGTGCGCGTGCGGATCGCACCCGTCAAGGAGGCCCGCGCATGACGCGTTATGCGATGGTCGCCGACTTGCGGCGCTGCGTCGGCTGCCAGACGTGCACGGCGGCATGCAAGCACGCCAACGCCACGCCGCCGGGCGTGCAGTGGCGGCGCGTGCTCGATCTCGAGTTCGGCGAGTATCCCGACGTGCAGCGCGTGTTCGTGCCGACGGGCTGCATGCACTGCGACGATCCGCCGTGCGCCGACGTCTGTCCGACGACGGCGACGAAAAAGCGCGCCGACGGCATCGTCACGATCGATTACGACCTTTGCATCGGCTGTGCGTACTGCATCATCGCCTGTCCGTACGAGGCGCGGTCGCGCACGTCGAAACCGACGTTCGCCTACGGCGCGCCGACCGAGAGCGAGGCAAAGCGCCGCGACGACCGCAAGCTCGGCGTCGCCACCAAATGCACGTTCTGCGTCGATCGCATCGACGACGGTGTCGCCAAGGGGCAGACCCCCGGCGTCGATCCCGGCGCGACACCCGCGTGCGTCAACTCGTGCATCGCGCAAGCGCTCGCGTTCGGCGACGTCGACGATCCGGACAGCAACGTGTCGCAACTGCTCGCCGAGAGCCAGCATTTCCGCATGCACGAGGAGCTCGGCACCGGTCCGCGCTTCTATTACCTGTGGGATGGTGCCG
>DASSEA010000060.1:0-2428 GCA_035696805.1 Casimicrobiaceae bacterium | reverse complement strand
GACGACGCGTCCTGCGCGAGCGGCTGTCTTCACGACTTCGACGTTCTCGCCCAGACGCTCAATCTTGCGCAGGATCGGGTAGAGCGGATGTTTGAGTGCGCGGTAGATCGAATAACGCTGGGTCGTCCGGAGCTCTTCCAGGTATGCGTGGATACGCTCGCGCGCGGCGTCGCCGCGATGGCCGTCCTGCAGGTAGCGCGCGATGTCATCGCGGGAGAGGACGGCCTGTGTGATCTCGTCGACCATCGAGTACGCCGACTATACAGCAAGTTCGAAGGTCGAAGGTCGAAGTTCGAAGTATGTGCGAAGTGTGAAGTTGGCTTATGCCGCCAGTCGACGGCAGATCGCGTCAGTGAATTCCGTCGTGCTTGCCGTGCCGCCGAGGTCGCGCGTGCGCACGCGGTCCTCGGCAAGCACGCCGCCGAGCGCCTTCATGATGCGGTCCGCCATCGGTGCTTCGCCAATATGGCGCAGCATCAGCAGCGCCGACAGCAACAGCGCCATCGGGTTGGCGATGTTGCGTCCCGCGATATCCGGTGCGCTGCCATGCACGGCTTCGAATACGCCAACGTTGGCGCCGAGGTTAGCCGCAGGCACGACGCCGAGGCCGCCGACGAGCCCTGCACAGAGATCCGAGACGATGTCGCCATACAGATTCGGCAGCAGCAGCACGTCGAACTGTTCCGGGTGCAGCACCAGATGCATGCATGCCGCATCGACAATCCGATCGTCTTGCGTGATGTCGGGGTAATGGGCGGCGACCTCCTGCACGCATTTGAGGAACAGGCCATCGCCCATTTTCATGATGTTCGCCTTGTGCACAGCGGTGATCCGCGTCCGGCCGTGCCGTCTCGCGTAATCAAACGCGAATTCCGCAATGCGCGTCGAGGCGTCCGACGTAATGATCTTCAGGCTCTCGACGACGCCGGGAACCACTTCGTGCTCGAGGCCCGAATACAGATCCTCGGTGTTCTCACGGACGATCACGAGATCGACATGCTGGTAGCGTGAGGGAACGCTCGGAATGTTCCATACCGGGCGCAGGTTTGCGAACAGCTCCAGCGCTTTTCGTAAGCCGACGTTGACGCTCGCGAACCCGCCGCCGACCGGTGTGGTCAGCGGCCCTTTGAGGGCGACGCGGTTGCGCACGATCGAATCGAGGAGTTCGGTCGGAAGCGTCGATCCCTGCCGCTCGAGGGCGGCCGCACCAGCCAGATGCGGCTCCCAATCGACGTCGAGGCCCGCCGTTTCGAGGATCTTCACCACGGCGCTGGTGATTTCCGGACCGATGCCGTCGCCGGCAATCAGCGTGACGCGATGTTTGGCCACTCCTATTCGCGTGCCTCCCAGAAGAGGAGCACGAGAGCGCCGGCGATGTTGAACATCATCAGACGCGTCGAGAGGACGTGCAGCGCGTCGAAGCGCACGCGTCGCTCGTCGCCCGCCGGCAGACGGGAGGGCAGTCCACCAGCGTCCGCCTGTACGGCGTCGATCTCACGCAGAACGACGACGCCGGAGTAGAGCGCGACGCCGAGCATCGACGCGATGATCGCTGCGCGGACGCCGCTGTGCGCGGGGCGCGGGCCGAGAACGCGCATGGCGCCGAGCGTCAGCAGGAGGAGCGCACCCGCCCCGTAGGCGACGTAATGAAAACGGGCGAGCGCCGAGCCGAACACCGCGCCCGCCAGCTCGCGCCCCTGCGTGCCGGCACTGGCCTGCAGAACTTCGAACGTCGTCGGCGCGACGATGGCGCCGAGAATCAGCATGCCGCCGAGCCAGACCACAAGCGCGAGTACGTACACGTACCGCAGCGCGAGCATCGGGTGATTATAATCATCCCCTTCGGAGGTCCTTTTGATTCCTGTGCAAACACGTCCGAGCATTGCGACGTTGCGAAACGTCGCGACGCGGCTGCGTATCGATTCGGTCCGCGCGACGAGCGAAGCCGGAAGCGGCCATCCGACCTCCTGCGCATCGGCGGCTGAAATCGTCGCCGCGTTGTTCTTCGCCGAGATGCGCTACGACGCGCGCAACCCGCAGAATCCCGACAATGATCGCTTCGTTCTGTCGAAGGGACATGCCGCGCCGATCCTCTACGCGGCATGGGCTGAAGTCGGGCTACTGAAGCGCGACGATCTCCTGACGCTGCGACGGCTCGATTCGGATCTGGAAGGGCATCCGACGCCGAGACTCTCGTTTGTGGACGTCGCTACGGGATCGCTCGGGCAAGGCATCTGTGCAGCTGTCGGCATCGCGCTCAATGCCCGGCGCATCAGATCCGAGTACCGCACCTACGTGTTACTCGGCGACGGCGAATCGGCTGAAGGATCCGTCTGGGAAGCCGCGGAAGCCGCGGCGCACGATGGTCTGGATTCGCTCTGCGGCATCACCGACGTCAATGGCCTCGCGCAGAGCGGGCCCTCGATTT
>DASSEA010000059.1:0-3796 GCA_035696805.1 Casimicrobiaceae bacterium | reverse complement strand
CCGCGTCGTGATGCTACGCCTGCGCGAAGAGCAAGAAAAGCGCCGCTAATGCAAGCGCTTGATCGCAGTCCATTTTTTGCAACAGTTCCCATGGGCGCAACGCCTTGCGCCGTGCCCGCTGCGCTAGAATCGACACGGCGCGTCACCGAGAAGCACCGCTCGTCTACCCGACACGCCCCGCCACGCCTTCGATGAACGCTCCCGAACGCGCTCCGATCCGACTGACGCAGCTCGCGCACGGCGGCGGATGCGGCTGCAAGGTGGCACCTGCGGTGCTGCGCGAGATCCTGCAGGGCGTCGATCGCGCGCCCGTGCCGAAGGCGCTTCTCGTCGGAATCGAAACGTCCGACGATGCCGCCGTCTACCAGGTGAGCGCGTCGCAGGCGATCGTTGCCACGACCGATTTCTTCATGACGATCGTCGATGATCCGTTCGACTTCGGCGCGATCGCCGCGACCAATGCGCTTTCCGACGTGTACGCGATGGGCGCAACGCCGCTGTTCGCGCTCGCGATCGTCGGCATGCCGATCGCGACGCTGGCCGTCGACACGATCCGGCGCATCCTGGATGGCGGCCAATCCACCTGTTTACGCGCGGGAATCCCCGTCGCGGGGGGCCATACGATCGATACGGCAGAACCGATCTACGGCCTCGTCGCGATCGGCAGCGTCGATCCAAGGCATCTGCAACGCAACGTCGGTGCGCGGCCAGGCGATGTCATCGTGCTGGGGAAGCCGCTCGGCGTCGGCATCTACGGTGCGGCGGAGAAGCGCGGCGAACTGCCGCCCGCCTGCTACCGCGCAATGATCGACAGCACGACGCGGCTCAACACGCCAGGCATCGCGCTCGCGCAGATCGGGGACGTGCATGCGCTGACCGATGTCACCGGCTTCGGGCTCATCGGCCATCTGCTCGAAATGTGTCGTGGCGGCAACGTTTCCGCGTCGATCGCGTTCGACCGGCTGCCGCTGCTTCCGCAGGTGCGCGCGCTCGCCGCCGCCGGCTTCGTCACCGGCGCGTCGAAACGCAACTGGGACGGTTACGGCAACGACGTGCGCGCGTCAGGCTCGATCGGCGATGTCGAGCGAGCGATCGCGACCGATCCGCAGACGTCGGGCGGGCTGCTCGTCGCCTGCGCGCCGAGCGCGGTCGACGCGGTGCTGGAGGTGTTTCGGCGTGAAGGCTTCGGCGACGCTGCGCCGATCGGGAAGTTCGAAGCCGGCGCACCGTGCGTCACGCTCGCGTGAGCACGGCCGGCGACGGGAACGTGCGGCTCCGCGCGGCGTTTCACTCCCGGCGGATCGCTGCGCGATAGGCGGTCAGCGCGACGACAGCGCCCGCAGCGAGCGCGTAGAGCGCGACACGCTGCGATTCGTCGAGCGCGAACAACAGCGTCAGCGCGACCGGCGCGAAGGCTTTCAGGATGAACTGCGGCCGCGCGAGCCGGCCGAGCAGCGCGCCGTAGTCGCGGGCGCCGAACAGGACGCCCGGAACGGTTCCGCGCACGATCGTCATCAGTCCGTTCGCCCACCCGTAGAGCAGCGCGAAGGCGAGCGCGAGCACCCACACGCCACCCACCAGGCACAGCACGGCGAGGGCGATCGCCATCAGTGCGAACGCGAGCGTGCCGACCGCGAGCGGTTGAACGCGGTGCGAAAAGGCGAACTCCATGGCGCGGCCGGCGACCTGCATCGGACCGATCAACGCCCCGACCAGCACCGCGTCGCGGGCGGCGATTCCGCCTGCGGCAAGCAGCACGACGAGATGCGCCGAGATCGCCGATGCGAGAAACGCGGCGATGGCAAACGCGGTCGCGAGCCAGGCAAACGCACGCGGCCCCGCGACGAGTACGCCGGCAGCGGGTACGACCATCGGTGCGGCTGCGTCGCGCGTCCCGCGCGGAACGAACAGCAGATGCAGCGGCACGCAGACGAGCGCATTGACGCCGGCGTGCACGAGGAACGCGAAGCGCCAGCCCCGCATTTCCAGCAGGTATTGCGACAGCGGCCAGAAGACGGTGCTCGCGAAACCGCCGAACAGCGTGAGGGCCGTCACTGCGCGGCGATACGACGCGCCGGAAATGCGATAGAGGGCCGCGAACGCCGGGTCGTAGAGGCATGCCGCCATCGCAAGGCCAGCGACCAGCCAACCGGCAAGCATCGTCGCCGTGCCGGCGGCGCTTGCGAGCAACACGCACGCGAGCGCGCCGAGCAACGAACCGCCGGCGAGCACGGCGCGGCCCCCGTCGCGATCGATGCGACGCCCGACCCACGGCGACACGATGCCGGAAACGAAGAGTCCGCTGGTGAAACTGCCGTACAGCGCGACATCGCTGACACCGAGCGCACGCGCCATGGGCGGACCGAGCACCGCGATCGAATAGAACAGCGTGCCCCACGAAACGATCTGCGCGACGCCGAGCGCACAGACGATGACGCGCAGGTCCGTCGTGCGCCGCGCCTTCATGCGCCCGCGTGCCGAGCGTAGTCCGCAGGTGTCAGCAGATCGGCGAGCGCAAGCGCCACGACCTCGGTGGCGCGGTGCAGGTCGGCGAGCACGAGGCGTTCGTCGGGCCGATGCCCGTTCGCCTCCGCGAGCGTTCGGGGCCCGGCGCCGTAGAGCACCGTCGGCACGTTCGCCGTCGTGTAGTGACGCGCATCGGTGTAGATCGGCACGCCGACGCTCGGAAGCGCGAAGCCGAGGACTTCATGCCCGCGCCGCGCGAGCGCATCGACGAGCGTCTGCTGTCCGGCGATCGGAACGAGCGGCCGCGCGAGCAGCACGCGCTCGATGTGAATGCGAACGCCCGGCCAGGCGCGCGCGAGCGAAGCGATCTCTTCGCGCAGCGTCGCCTCGACGACGCCGGGGTCCTCCTCGGGGATGATGCGCCGGTCGAGGCGAAACCGGACGTTGTCCGGCACAACGTTCGTGTTGATCCCGCCCTCGATCGTGCCGACGACGAGCGTCGGGTGCGTGATCCCAGGAACGCGCGAACGCGTCGCTGCGTAGCCGTTGCGCAGCGCGTACAGTCCGGTGAGGATGGCGTTCGCGGCTTCGAGCGCGTCGACGCCGCCGTCGGGCTCGGCCGCGTGACCTGAGCGTCCGAGCACGTCGACTTCGAGATGCAGGCAGCCGTTGTGCGCCGTCGTGATCGCGTACGAAAAGCCGGCGCAGATCGCGAAGTCCGGCCGCGACAGCCCCTGCGCGAGCAGCCACGCGGGACCGATAGCGCCACCGGTTTCCTCGTCGTGGGTGAAGTGCAGTTCAATCGTGCCCTCGAGCACCGCACCCGCCTCCCCGGCAGACTGCAACGCACGCAACGCGAACGCGTAAGTTGCGAAATCGGATTTGGACACGGCGACGCCGCGACCGTACATGACGCCATCGACCACGTCGGCGCCATACGGATCGACGCTCCAGTGCTCTCCCGGCGGCACGACGTCGCCGTGCGCGTTCAGCGCGATCGTCGGGCCGGTGCCGCTGCCGAAGCGCGCGCGCACGACGAGGTTCGTGCACGAAACCATGCCGTGCGCAACGACATCCGCGTGCGGCACCGGATGACGCTCGACGACCAGAAGGAAGGGATGCGCGCGTTCGTCGAGAAGCGCAAACCGCAATTTCGGCATCGATAACCGACGCGTGCGGGGTTCCTGCATCGTGGTCTCGATGCGCGTCGCGAATCGTCGATGGCGTCCCTGATCGTCGCGGGTGCAGGTCGTTGAGCATCGACGAAGCCCCCATCCGGGCCTGGCTGTCGGCGCACCGCCACGACGCGGAGGCGTTCCTGGCGGCGCTG
>DASSEA010000058.1:0-5886 GCA_035696805.1 Casimicrobiaceae bacterium | reverse complement strand
CGATCACGTCGGGATAGATCGTACCCTGGGCGAGCCATTTCGCCGCGCTGAGCTTCGCCGCCTCGCGCTGGAACACGTCGACGAAGAGCCGGCCGATAATCTTGCGCTTCGCCTCGGGATCGACGGCGCCTTCGAGCGCGGCGAGAAACTGCGCGCTCGCATCGACATGGATCACGCGCACGCCGAGATGCGTCGCGAACGTGTCCATCACCTGCTCGGCTTCGTTGTGGCGCAACAGGCCGTGATCAACGAAGACGCAAACGAGCCGGTCGCCGATCGCCCGATGCAGCAGCGCGGCAGCCACCGACGAATCGACGCCGCCGGAAAGACCCAGCAACACCGGGTCGTCGCCGACCTTGCGGCGAATCGCGGCGATCGCCTCGCCTGCATAGTCGTGCATGTTCCAGTCGTGGCCGCAGCCGCAGATGTCGTGCGCAAAGCGCGCGAGCAGTGCTTTGCCCTGCTTCGTGTGCGTCACCTCGGGATGGAACTGAACGCCATAGAAGCGCCGCGTCTCGTCGGCGATCGCGGCAATCGCGCAAGCGCCGGACGAGGCTGCGACGACGAACCCGGGCGGGACCGCGATCACCTTGTCGCCGTGGCTCATCCACACGTCGAGCAGGCCATGGCCCTCCGTGTTCCGGCGGTCCTCGATGTCGCGAAACAGCGCCGTATGCCCGCGCGCGCGCACTTCCGCATAGCCGAACTCGCGCAGCCGCGATGCTTCGACGGTGCCGCCGAGTTGCGCGGCCATCGTCTGCATGCCATAGCAAATGCCGAGCACCGGCACACCGAGTTCCCATACTGCAGCCGGCGCGCGCGGCGTTTCGCGCGCAATGACGCTCTCCGGTCCGCCGGACAGCACGATGCCACGCGCACCGAACGCACGCACGAAGTCGTCGCCGACGTCGTATGGATGGATCTCGCAGTAGACGTTCGTCTCGCGCAGCCGGCGGGCGATCAGCTGCGTGTACTGCGCGCCGAAGTCGAGGATCAGGATCTTCGAATGCGAGGGAGCGGCCATGGTGCCGCCCTCATTCGACGCGATAGTTCGGCGCTTCCTTGACGATCTGCACGTCGTGCACGTGCGATTCGCGAACGCCGGCGGACGTGATCTCGACGAATTCGGCGCGCGTCGACAACGCGCGGATCGTCGGGCATCCGCAATAACCCATCGCCGCGCGTAGCCCGCCCATCAGCTGCAATATCACGTTGGCGAGCGAGCCCTTGTAGGGAACGCGCCCTTCGATGCCTTCGGGGACGAGCTTCTCGGCGGCGCCCTCGCCTTCGGCATCCTGGAAATAGCGGTCGGAGCTGCCGAGCTGCATCGCGCCGATCGAGCCCATGCCGCGATAGCTCTTGTACGAGCGGCCCTGGTAGAGCTCGATGTCGCCAGGCGATTCCTCGGTCCCGGCAAACAGGCTCCCGAGCATCACCGCCGACGCGCCCGCGGCGATGGACTTGGCGACATCGCCCGAGTAGCGAATGCCGCCGTCGGCGACCAGCGGCACGTCGCCGGCGCCGGCAAGCGCATCCTGGATGGCCGAGATCTGCGGCACGCCGACGCCGGCAACGATTCGCGTCGTGCAGATCGAACCCGGGCCGATACCGACCTTCACGCCGTCGGCGCCATGATCGACAAGCGCTTTCGCGCCGGCGGCGGTGGCTACGTTGCCACCGATGACCTGCACCTGCGGGTAACGCTTCTTCACCCATTGCACGCGGTCGAGCACGCCCTGCGAATGACCGTGCGACGTGTCGACGACGATGACGTCGACGCCAGCGCCGACCAGCGCTTCGACGCGCTGCTCGGTGTCACCCGCCGTGCCGACCGCCGCGCCGACCCGCAGGCGTCCGAGCTCGTCCTTGGACGCGATCGGATGCTCGGTCGACTTCAGGATGTCCTTCACGGTGATGAGGCCGCGCAGTTCGCGCGCATCGTCGATGACGAGCACGCGTTCGAGGCGATGCCGATGCATCAGCGCCTTCGCCGTGTCGAGGTCGGTACCTTCGGGCACGGTCACGAGCTTCTCGGCCGGCGTCATGATCCGCGACACCGGTTGATCGAGATTCGTCTCGAAGCGCAGGTCGCGGTTCGTGACGATTCCGACGACGCGGCGGCCCTCGACGACAGGCAGGCCCGAAATCCGATATTGCTGCGTGAGCGCGAGCACCTGCCGCACCGACATCGACGGTGGAATCGTGATCGGATCCTTGACGACCCCGCTTTCGAAGCGCTTGACCTTTGCGACTTCGGCAGCCTGTCGCGCCGGTGTCATGTTCTTGTGCACGATGCCGAGGCCGCCTTCCTGTGCGATGCCGATCGCGAGGCGGGCTTCGGTCACCGTGTCCATCGCCGCCGACAGCAGCGGAATGTTCAGCGTGATCGAACGGGTAAGCCGGGTAACGAGCGAAACGTCGCGGGGAACGACGAGGGAATGGGCTGGAACGAGTAGAACGTCGTCGAACGTCAGGGCCTTGCGGACGACACGCATCAAGTTCTCCAGTCGCAAAGGTCGATTATACCGACCCTCGACGTCTCGCCGATGCGACAACTCCCCATCCTGGGACGCCCTCGGCCGAGGGAACGATTGACGTCCGCCACGGCGACCGGTAACTTGCCATTGTCATAAATCGCGGCGGGACACCTCATGCCACGGAACAGGACGTTGGTCGCCGCCTGCCTCGTCGCCGCGCTCGGCGCGATGCCGGCTTGGGCCACGATGTACAAGTGGACCGACGCGCAGGGCCGCACTGTGTACTCCGACCAGCCGCCGCCAACGAACGTCAAGAGCGAGCAGGTGCGTCCCCCGCCTCCCCCCGCCAATCCGAACGCGGCGAAGGAACTCGCGCAGCGCGAGGCCGACTATCGCAAGCGTCAGACCGACAGCGCCGAGGCGGCCAGCAAGGCGGAAAAGGAACGTGTTGATAACGCGCAGCGCACCGAGAATTGCGCGCTCGCGAAAGCCCAGTTGCGCCAGCTCGCCGAAAACCAGGTTGCCATGTATCGGTACAACGACAAGGGCCAGCGCGAAGTGATGGACGACGACGCGCGCGGACGCGAACGCGCACGCGTCACCGCGTTCATCCGCGACAACAAGTGTCCGACCTGAACACGCGGGCCTGAAAATCGCCGCAGCGCGCCCGCGCGCGCTGCACGTCGATGTGCCGCGCCCTGCTCAGGCCTGCGCGTTACTTCTTTTCCAGCGCCGCCTGGTTGATCTTGACGTCGCCTTCCGCCTTGAGCGCGCCGAGATAGGCGGTCATCAGTTCGCGTCCGATTTCGCCGCTGACACGCGTGCCCGCGGACTGCAGCTTGGCTGCGTCGGGGGCTGGCGCCTCGATGACGTTCTCCACTTTGTAGATCGAGAATCCGCCGCGCTCGTTTACGGCGCCTGAATACGCCGGCAGCTTGCGCGCGTCGACATCGAAGATCGACTTGATCGCTTCCGGCGAAAAGCCCGGCTGAGTCTCACGGCGCGTCACCGTCACCGGCTTGCCGAACGTCACGCCGGCCTCGCGTTCCTTGCCCTGCTCGAGCAATGCGAGCTTCTCGCGACCCGCTTTCTGCGCCATCTCGCTCGCCGCTGCACGCGTCATCTGCTGGCGAATCTCGTCCTGTACGTCGCCAAGCGGTCGCGGCGCGGCGGGCTTGTGTTCGATCATGCGGCCTGCGATAAGCACGTTCGGGCCGACTTCCATCGCTTCGGTGTTGCGCTTGCTGGACAGCGATTCGGGAGAGAAGAGCGCCTGTACGAACTTCGGATTGTTGAGCGCGACCGCCTGGATCTGCGCACGCGTCATGAATTGCGTCGTCTCGACCTTGAGGTCCAGCGCCTTCGCGGCACCGGCGAGCGAGTCGGCCTGTTCATAGACGAGGTTCTGGAACTGGTCGGCGGCCGTCGCGAACTTCTGTGCGGCCTTCTGCCGCCGGAGATCTGCCTCGATGCGGCCCTTCACCTCATCGAACGTCTGCACGTGCGACGGCGTGACGCCCGTCACCTTGATGACGTGAAACCCGAAATCGCTTTGCACCGGTCCGACGATGTCGCCGACCTTGGCGGCGAACACCGCGTCTTCGAACGGCTTCACCATCGCACCGCGCGCGAACGAACCGAGATCGCCGCCCTGCGCCGCGGATCCGGTGTCCTGCGAATTCGCCTTCGCAAGCTCGGCGAACGCGTCGGGCTTCGCGCGCGCCTTTTCGAGCAGCGCCGTCGCCTTGGCTTTCGCCGCGGCCTTGTCGGCGTCGCTCGCGTCGGGCTTCATCGCGATCAGAATATGCGAGGCCTGGCGCTCTTCGTTGGTCGTGTACTGCTTGGCGTTCGCGTCGTACGCCTGCTTGACTTCCGCCGGATCGACTTTCACCTGAGCGGCGATCGCGTCCTGGTTCAGCAGCAGGTATTCGATCTTCGCGAGTTCGGGCGTCTGGAATGCGGTCGGATTCTTGTCGTAGAACGCCTTGACGTCCGCGTCGCTCACCTTCACCGATTTCTCGAACGGCTCGGCGGCGATCGGCGCGACGGCCACTTCGCGCTTCTGCTCGAGCAGCGCGAGGTAGCGCTGCACTGCGGCCTGGGGTGCGATGCTGCCGCTGACGATCGGGTCTTGCAGCGGCGATAGCACGAGCTCGCCGCGCACACGCTGCTCGAACATGAGCGGCGACATGCCTTGCGCGGACAGCACCTGCCGGTACTTGTCGGCCGAGAACTTGCCGTCTTCCTGAAAGGGCGGGAGGCCCGCAATGAACTGCTGCAGCTGCGTGTCGCTTACGCGAAAACGATCGGCGCGCGCCCGATTCTCGAGCAGCCGTTGATTGACGAGCTGGTCGACGAGCGCATAGCGTACTTCCGGATTGTCGAACATCGCCGCGTCGAAGTTGGCGCCGAGCGCCTGGCGCATCCGCTGCTGCTGTTCGCGCAGCGACTCGTCGAACTCCGCCTGCGAGATCTTGTTGCCGCCGACGGTCGCCACCGATTGCGCGGAATCGCCGCGGTTGAAATAGAAATCGACGCCGAAGAACGCGAACGGCAGCGTGATCAGCGCGAGGATGCCCTGCGCAACGTGCTTGTGCTTGTGGAGAAGATCGAACATGGCGTCTTCGAATCCCGGTGCGGCGCGCGCGAGCCGTCACGAAAAGGGCGAACTCGCGTTCGCCCTGCGGAAGAGGTTGGCGGAGTGGACGGGACTCGAACCCGCGACCCCCGGCGTGACAGGCCGGTATTCTAACCAACTGAACTACCACTCCGGTCCCTGCGGGCGAAGCCGCGTACGCGGGCAGCCTCGCCGACATGCTTGCGATGCGTTCGCGCGCGCAACTGGTGGGTGCTGACGGGATCGAACCGCCGACATTCGCCTTGTAAGGGCGACGCTCTACCAGCTGAGCTAAGCACCCTCGAAAACGAGACCGTCGCTTCGCGAGCGAAGCCGATCAGTTTAACGCATCCTTCAATGCTTTTCCAGCGCGGAACTTGGGCACCTTGCCGCCCTTGATCCTGATCGCGTCGCCGGTCCGTGGATTGCGGCCCGCGCGCGGACTGCGCTTGCCGACATAGAACGAACCGAAGCCGACGAGCGTGACGATGTCTCCTTTGCGCAGCGACGTCTTGATCGCACCGACCGTCGCATCCAGCGCGCGCCCTGCCGCCGCCTTGGAGATGTCGGCATGGCGGGCGATCGCGTCGATCATTTCGGATTTGTTCACGAAGCATCCTTTCAGCAAACTGCATGCGCATCCCGCGTCGAGCGGTCGCGGGATCATCGAAACGGGAGGGCGCGTGGCGAGCGACGCACCGGTACGCATGCTTTATAGACCTCGCATTTTATGGGTGTCAAGACTTGCGCGACGCGCGTTTTGTCGCGCGGCGCGCGACGTTCACGCGCTCC
>DASSEA010000057.1:0-5978 GCA_035696805.1 Casimicrobiaceae bacterium | reverse complement strand
GAGCACATCTGGCCGCGCGAAGGCCGCTTCGTCGCGCCCGAATTCGTGTACGACGGCACGCTGCTCGGCGCCGCGGAAATGCTGCGCGGCGGCATCACCTGCTGCAACGACATGTACTTTTTCCCCGACGCCGCCGCGCGGGCCTACGAAGACGCCGGCATGCGCGCGATGCTCGGCATGCCGATCCTCGATTTTCCGACGCCGTATGCGGCGGACGCCGATACGTACATCGCACGCGGCCTCGCGGCGCGCGACGCCTGGAAGCATGCGCCGCGACTGTCCTTTGCGCTCGCGCCGCACGCGCCGTACACGGTCGGCGATGCGACGTGGAGCACGGTCGTCATGTACGCGCGGCAATTGGATCTGCCGATCCAGACGCACGTCGCCGAGACGCGCTCCGAAGTCGACGAAGCGCATGCGGCGTATCACGAATCGCCGGTCGCCCGCCTCGACCGGCTGGGCGCGACCGGACCCTCGTTCATCGCCATTCACGCCGTCCATGTCGACGACCGCGACATCGCGAGGCTTGCCGAACAGGGCTGCCACGTCGTGCATTGCCCGGGCTCGAACATGAAGCTCGCGAGCGGTGTGGCACCGATCACCCGCTTGCTGGCGCGCGGTGTCAACGTCGCGCTCGGCACCGATGGCGCGGCCTCGAACAATCGACTTGACCTGTTCGAGGAGATGCGCCTTGCAAGCCTTCTCGCGAAGGTTACGACCGGCGACGCTGCGACCGTGCCGGCAGTGACCGCGTTGAAAATGGCGACCCTCCAGGGCGCGCTTGCGCTGGGGCTCGACGAGGAGATCGGTTCGCTCGTGGCGGGCAAGCAGGCCGACGTCACGGCGGTGCGGATCGCGGACATCGAGACGTTGCCGATGTACGATGCGGCTTCGCATCTCGTCAATGCCGCGAGTCGCGAGCACGTGACCGACGTCTGGGTCGGCGGTGACCGGATCGTCGACAGCCGCCGGCTGACGACGATTGATGTCGCGGCGCTGACGGGTCGCGCACGTGCGTGGCAGCAGCGGCTCGCCTGATGAACTTCCCACGATGATCGATAACGCATCCGCCCTCACCACGGAACGGCTCGTCGGCCCCGGCAATGCCGATCCCGCCGAACTCGCCAAGTTCTCGGCCCTCGCGCACCGGTGGTGGGATCCGCAGAGCGAATTCAAGCCGCTGCACGACATCAATCCGTTGCGGCTGCAGTGGATCGACGAGCTCGCCGGGGGTCTCGCTGGCAAGCGCGTCGCTGACCTCGGCTGCGGCGGAGGCATCCTTGCGGAGGCGATGGCCGGTCGCGGCGCGAGCGTGACGGGGATCGACCTGTCGGACAAGGCGATCGGCGTCGCACGGCTGCATCAATACGAAACCGGCGCGAGCGTCGATTATCGCGTTGCCGCCGCGGAAACGCTCGCGCTGGAAATGCCCGCGGCGTTCGACGTCGTGACGTGCCTGGAGTTGCTCGAGCACGTGCCCGAGCCGGTGTCGACGGTGGCCGCGTGCGCGACGCTCGCCAAGCCCGGCGGCGTCATCGTGTTCTCGACGATCAACCGCAACCCCAAATCGTACGCGCAGGCGATTCTCGGCGCCGAGTACCTGTTGCGCCTGCTTCCCCGCGGGACGCATGACTGGTCGCGCTTCATTCGACCCTCCGAGCTCGCCGCGTTCGGTCGCCGTGCGGGACTCTTGCTCGAACGGATGATCGGCATGACGTACAACCCGCTGACGCGCACGTACCGGCTCGTCGACGACACGTCGGTGAATTACCTGGCAGCCTTTCGACGCACCGCAACGCATGCCCCTTGACGTTCGGCCGGCACGACCGGTGGCTCGCCCGCTGCCGATTTCCGCCGTGCTGTTCGACCTCGATGGCACGCTCGCCGATTCGGCCGGGGACCTCGCGTACGCGTTGAATCGAATTCGCAGCGAGCGCGGGTTGCCGCCGCTGCCCGTCGAAGCGCTGCGACCGCACGCGTCGGCGGGTGCGCGCGGTCTGCTCGGCGCCGGCATCGGCGTCACGCCCGAGGATGCCGACTATCGCGGGCTCCGCGACCGATTCCTCGAGTATTACGCGGCGGGACTCGATCAGACGACGCGGCTCTTCGACGGAATCGCGACGCTGCTCGACGCGCTCGATGCCCGCGCGCTGCGGTGGGGGATCGTGACCAACAAGGTCGAGCGCTACACACAGCCGGTGGTGCACGCGCTCGGCCTCGCGCCACGTGCCGCCGCCATCGTGTCCGGGGACACGACCGCGCATCCAAAACCGCATCCGGCGCCACTCCTGCACGCAGCCGCGCTGCTGAACGTCGACGCAGCGCGCTGCGTTTATGTCGGCGACGACTTGCGCGACATCATCGCCGGCAACGCGGCCGGCATGGCCACGATCGTCGCCGAATACGGCTATCTCGGCGAAGACGGGTGCGCGGACGGCTGGCCCGCGACCGGGTGGATCGCGGAGCCCCTTGCGTTACTGGATTGGCTCCCTAAGCTGACGCTCGAGCCAGCGCAATAAGTCGGCTGTTGGGGTCAGCGGTACAAGTCGCGCGGATCGCCGGCATGCGAAGTCGAGCTCTGTATCGCCGACTTCCTTGGCTTTGACCTCAAATTCAGCCGGCGCACGCGACGTTCGCGAGCCACAGCTCCTGCGTCGTGCCGTCGCGCGACCCGATGAGCCGCACGCCCTGGTTGGCGACGAGCGGACGCACGATCGCCGCGCCGACGTCCTCGGGCGCACTGAGCGCGATGCCGTTGGCCTGCGTGATGCGGTCGCCGGCGCGCAGACCGAGCATCGCGCCGAAGCCGTTGTCCTGGCGCACGACGAGGCCGCCGGCGACGGGTGCAAGCACCGCATTCCATTGCGTCGCGTCGGTCCCGATGCCGCTCATCAATTCGGTGTTGAGACGAACGACGGTTCCACCGAACCCGGCGGGCGGTGCGCAGGTCGCATTGGCGCGCGCGGCGGACGCGGTTCTTGGCGCCGATGATGACACGCTGGATGGCGGCGCATCGTTGCGCGGCGACGGGGCGTTAACGGCAGGTCGTCCACCACCCGTCGGCGCGCGCAGCACGAGGCGATGCTCGCCCGCGCCATCACGGATCGTCACGACACCGGCGTCGATCGCGGCGAGCGTCACGCCGGGTGCGATCTCTTCGCCGCGCGCGACGAGCTTCGCGCCGCTGCGCGAGCGAAACAGCGCGTGACCGCGCTGTCCCGGCTCGGCGAGAATGCCGAGCAGTCGCGTGTCGGCGTCGAGCGTCGAATCCGAGCCGGTGGGCGCGTCCGCGGCGCGCGCGGTGGCACCGAACAGGTTGGCGGCGATGATCGAAGACGCGGGATCCGACGCGGGTGGCGGTGGCGGGAGCGACGTGCTGCGGGGCCCGAAGATCTGCCACCCCCAGTACGCGACGACGCACGCGAGCACGGCGCCGGCGACGAACGTGGCGAGCCCCGCAAGAACCCTCATCGCTATAATCGCGCCCTCTTTCGCATCGCCCGCGCTTTGCGCATGAATCCACTGCTGCGGCTACTGCAGCCGTACCCGTTCGAACGACTGCGCGCGCTGCAGGCGGAATCGGTCCCGAACCGCGCGAAATCGGCGCTCAACGTGTCGATCGGCGAGCCGAAGCACGCGACGCCGCCGTTACTTCTCGATGCGCTCGCGCGCGGTGCGGCGACGGGGCTCGCGAATTATCCCACGACGATCGGCAGCGACGCGCTGCGCGAGGCGATCGCCGGCTGGCTGCGTCGACGCCATGCGCTCGCGGCGCTCGATCCCGCCACCGAAATTCTGCCGGTGCTCGGCAGCCGCGAGGCCCTGTTTGCGTTCGGACAGACGGTGATCGACGGCAGCCGGGCCGACGCGACGGTCGTCGTCCCCAATCCCTTCTACCAGATCTACGAAGGCGCGGCGTTGCTCGCGGGCGCACGAACGTATTGCGTGAATGCCGATAGCGCTTTGCAGTTCGCTCACCGCTGGGACGACGTTCCGGCCGAAGTATGGGCACGCACGCAGTTGCTCTACGTGTGCACGCCTGACAATCCGACCGGACGCGTGATGCCGCTGGACGAATGGCGCACGCTGTTCGCGCTGTCCGATCAACACGGATTCGTCGTCGCGTCCGATGAATGTTATTCGGAGATCTATTTCGACGAGGCGAAACCGCCACTCGGCGCGCTCGGCGCGGCGCAGGCGCTCGGCCGCCGCGGCTTTCCGCGGCTCGTCGTGTTCGGCAGCCTTTCGAAGCGTTCGAACGCACCGGGACTTCGCTCGGGCTACGTCGCCGGTGATCGCGCGCTGATTCGCGCGTTCCTGCAATACCGGACGTATCACGGGTCGGCCATGTCCGGCGCCGTCGCCGCCGCGAGCATTGCCGCGTGGCAAGATGAAGCGCACGTCGTCGCGAACCGCGCCATCTACGCGCAAAAGTTCGACGCGTTGACGCCGCGCCTGCGCGCCGCCCTCCCCTGCGAAATGCCGGACGGGGCGTTCTACCTGTGGGCGGCGACGCCCGGCGATGACGTGGCGTTTGCACGACGCCTGTTCGCGGAGGAGAACGTGGCGGTGCTGCCCGGCAGCTATCTCGCGCGTGACGCGCACGGTCATAACCCTGGCGCGGGTCGCATCCGCATCGCGCTCGTCGCACCGATCGAGGACTGCGCCGATGCGATCGATCGCATCGTCGCGTGTGCGCGCCGCACCTGAGGGCGGCAGAGCAGGCGGGTGGCGCTCTCGATCGGCTGCGGGCCGTATCGGTGAGGACGCCGCATAACGTCCCTGACCGGCGCGCTTCGTCCCCCCGGCACGCGCTTTGTCGGGCAAAGGCCTGGCGACGGCGCGAATGCCTAGAATGCCCGCCATGCCCGAATCGCTTTCGCTGCGCCGCGAGCACCCGCTCGTCGCCGGTTTCCGCTTCAACTGGACCACGCTGCTGCTCGTCGCCGCGATCAACACCGGCATCGCGCTGGTGCTCTGGATCGACGACACGCGGCCATTCTGGCATCCGCTGCTGACGGTCCAGCTCTACGGATTCTCGATCGCCTATTGCGTCAATGTGGCGGCGCCGTGGGATCACCCCACACCGTTGCGCCGGCTGGTCGTCGCGTCGATCGCCGGTTCGCTGATCGGCGTGGTACTGGTGATCCTTCTCAAGGGTTACCCGCTTGCGCACGTGCGCGAGCGGTGGATGTTCTTCCTGTACAACGTCTTTGCCGCCTTCGGCAACGGGCTGTTGATCAGCCTGATCTTCTATGTGAAGCGGCGCGAGGCGCGTGCGGCGGCTGCGTTGCACAAGGCCGAGGCCGAGCGACATCTGCTCTCGAAACAGGCGATCGAGGCGGAGCTCAAGCTGCTGCAGGCGCAGGTCGAACCCCATTTCCTGTTCAATACGCTCGCCTCGGTCCAGTACCTGATCGATACCGATCCCAAGCAGGCCAACGCGCTGCTCGGGCACCTGATCGATTATCTGCGCGCGGCGCTGCCGCAGCTGCGCGCGAGTTCGTCGACGCTCGGGCGCGAAATCGCCCTCGCTGCGGCGTATCTCAACATATTGCGCATGCGTATCGGTCCGCGGCTGACGTTCACGATCGACCTGCCCGACGAACTCCGCGAACATCCCTTTCCGCCGAACCTGCTGATCTCGCTCGTGGAGAATGCGATCAAGCACGGCGTCGAGCCGTCGGCCGACGGAGGCTCGGTGACGCTCGCAGCGCGGCACGCCGACGATTCGATCGTCGTGACCGTGACCGACACCGGACTCGGGGCCGCAGCGGGGAATCGCACCGATGGCCAGGGCGTCGGGCTGACGAACATCCGCGAGCGGCTCGCCGGATTGTATGGATCGCGCGGCCGGTTCACGCTCGAGCCCGCCGCGCCGCGCGGGATGCGCGCGACGCTGTCGGTGCCGTTCGAAGCCGTCGCGGCGACAGCGTAGCGAGCGCGGGAATCCTTCAATGCCGACTGCGCTCATTGCC
>DASSEA010000056.1:0-3247 GCA_035696805.1 Casimicrobiaceae bacterium | reverse complement strand
CGGGATCGATCACGGCCAATTACGACGGCGCGAACAAGCATCAGACGGTGCTCGGCGTCAACGACCGCGCGCAGCTTGCGGCGCTCGAGCGCATCGTGCAGCGTCGTGCCGCGACGCGGTTGATGCTGGAAGGGACCTCGATCGTCGATCCGGCGCGCATCGACATCCGCGGCGAGCTGACGTGCGGGCGGGATGTGACGATCGATGTGGGCTGCATCTTCGAGGGAACCGTTGCCCTGGCGGATGGCGTGAGCGTCGGCCCCTATTGCGTGCTGCGCGACGTCAGCGTCGGTGCCGCGACCAGGGTCGAAGCGTTCTCGCATTTCGAATCCGCGGTCATCGGGCGCAACTGCCGCATCGGACCGTATGCGCGGCTGCGCCCCGGCACAAAGCTTGCTGAAGACGTTCACATCGGCAATTTCGTCGAGGTCAAGGCGAGCACGCTTGGCGCCGGGTCGAAGGCGAACCACCTCGCGTACGTCGGCGATGCCGTGCTCGGAAGCCGCGTGAATTACGGCGCGGGATCGATCACGGCCAATTACGACGGCGCGAACAAGCATCAGACGGTGCTCGGCGACGACGTGCACATAGGTTCGAATTGCGTGCTGGTCGCACCGATCACCATCGGCGCGGGCGCAACCATCGGCGGCGGCAGCACGATCGTGCACGAGGCCCCGGCGGGGCAATTGACAGTCGCGCGCGCGAAGCAGGTAACCGTCGCGCGCTGGCAGCGTCCGCGGAAGAAGCCGAGGGCTTGAGCGGGGCGCGAACGACTTCGGGGTCAGAGCAATAAGTCGAATTATTGCTCTGACCCCAATGCGGGGAGCAACGGCATCATGTGCGGCATCGTGGGCGCAACATCGGATCGAAACGTCGTTCCGATCCTGATCGAAGGGATCCGCCGGCTCGAATACCGTGGTTACGACTCGACCGGGCTCGCCGTCGTCAACGGCGGCGTCAGTCCGATTCTCGAACGTCTGGTGTCGACGGCGCGCGTCGCCGATCTCGCCGCGCAGGCCGACGCGCTGCATCTCAAGGCGACCACCGGCATATCGCACACGCGCTGGGCGACGCATGGCGCGCCGACGGCTGACAACGCGCATCCGCATTTGTCGGGCGGCGAAGTCGCCGTCGTCCACAACGGCATCATCGAGAATTTCGAGGAGCTCCGCGATCGTCTCCGGCAGCGCGGCTACGTGTTTCGCACGCAGACCGACACCGAAGTCATCGCGCATCTCGTGCATGCGTATTGGCACGGCGAGGCGGAAGGCGATCTGCTGCGCGCCGTCCAGCGCGCGATCGCCGAATTCAAGGGCGCCTACGCGATCGCCGTGATCTCGACCCGCGAGCGCGGCCGCGTCATCGGTGCGCGGCAAGGCAGTCCGCTGCTCGTCGGCATCGGCGACCACGATCACTTCCTCGCGTCGGACGCCTCTGCGCTGATGCCCGTCACGCGGCGCGTCGCGTATCTCGAGGAAGGCGACGTCGCCGACGTGCGCCGCGAATCGTATGCGATTTTCGACGCGACGGGCGCGCGCGTCCAACGAACCGTCGTCGAGGTGGAGGGCGGCAGCGATGCCGTCGAGCTCGGTCCGTACCGGCATTTCATGCAGAAGGAGATTTTCGAGCAGCCGCGTGCGGTCGCGGACACGCTCGATGGAATCTCGCAGATCTCCCCGGCGCTGTTCGGCGCGAACGCGGACGCGATCCTGCGCGACGTTCATTCGGTGCTGATCCTCGCATGCGGGACGAGTTACTACTCGAGCCTCGTCGCGCGGCAGTGGATCGAAAAGCTCGCGAAGCTACCGTGCGCGGTCGAGATCGCGAGCGAGTACCGCTACCGCGACAGCGTGCCGCATCCGGATGCGCTCGTCGTCGTCGTGTCCCAGTCGGGAGAGACGGCCGACACACTCGCGGCGCTGAAGCACGCGAAATCGCTCGGGCACACCAAAACGCTCGCCATCTGCAACGTTCGGACGAGCTCGATGGTGCGGCAGACCGAACTCGTGTTCCTTACGCGGGCGGGTACCGAAGTCGGTGTCGCGTCGACGAAGGCGTTCACGACGCAACTCGCTGCGCAATTCCTGCTCGCGCTGACGCTCGCGAAGCTGCGCGGGCATCTGCCGGCGGACGAAGAGGAGCGCTGCATCGATGCGTTGCGGCACATCCCGGCGGCGTTGCGGGGGGCGCTCGCGCTCGAGCCGCACCTGATCGGCTGGGCGCAGCAGTTCGCGAAAAAGCAGCACGCGCTGTTCCTCGGTCGCGGCCTGCACTACCCGATCGCGCTCGAAGGCGCGCTGAAGCTCAAGGAAATCTCGTACATCCATGCCGAGGCGTATCCGGCCGGCGAACTCAAGCACGGTCCGCTCGCGCTCGTCGACGCGCAGATGCCGGTCGTTGCGATCGCGCCGAACGACGCGCTGCTCGAAAAGCTCAAGTCGAACCTGCAGGAGGTTCGCGCACGCGGCGGCGAACTCTACGTCGTTGCGGATCTCGATTCGCACCTGTCGCCGGGGGATGGCATCCACGTGATCCGCATCGCCGAGCATCGCGGACTGCTGTCGCCGATCGTGCACGTCGTGCCGCTGCAGCTCCTCGCGTATCACACGGCAGTGCTGCGGGGGACGGACGTCGACAAGCCGCGCAATCTGGCGAAGTCGGTGACGGTCGAGTAGCGCTGCCGGCGTCCGCGGGCCGACACGATCGCGCGGGTTTACCTCCTGATGGTGTCTCGCGGCGCGCTCCTGATCGCCTTCGCGATGGCGATCGCGCCGGGCGTCTGCGCACAGACCCTAACCGTGTTCGCGGCAGCGAGCCTAAAGAACGCGCTCGACGAGCTCAATGGTGCGTGGCGCGCGTCCGGTCATCCGGCGGCCGTCGTTGCGTACGGATCGAGTTCCGCCCTGGCGAAGCAGATCGACAACGGCGCGCCGGCCGCCGTATTCATTTCGGCCGACAAGGACTGGATGGATTACCTGGAGCAGCGCGGGCTGTTACGATCCGGTTCGCGCATCAACCTCGTGCGCAACGAGATCGTGCTGATTGCGCCGGCGGACAGCGCGGTATTGCTTGCGATCGGGCCGCGGTTTCCCCTCGTCGAAGCGCTTGGGAGTGGACGCTTGGCCATGGCAGATCCTGATCACGTCCCAGCCGGCAAGTACGGCAAGTCCGCGCTCGAGGCGCTCGGCGTCTGGTCATCGCTTTCGAGCAGGATCGCGCGCGGCGAGGATGTGCGCGCTGCGCTCAA
>DASSEA010000055.1:0-2508 GCA_035696805.1 Casimicrobiaceae bacterium | reverse complement strand
GAATCCCGGCTTTCGCAACGAAACGTACCCGCGACCCGGACGTGATCCGGGCGACATCGCGATCGCCCGCGGCCTCACCGGGCGCCGGCTGCCGCTGACCGGAACGATCGACATCGCGATCATCGAGGAGGCGCAGCCGCGACTTCTCGCGTTCGACCGCGGCGCGCTCGATCACGTCAGCGTGCCGGCGTCGCTCGCCCCGACCGTGCTCGACGGCGACAAGCTCAAGCCGGCGCTCGGGCAGCGCGGCGTCGTGCTGCACCGACAGGCCGACCCGTCGCTCGGGTTTTTCTTCTTCAACCTGGATGATCCGGTCGTCGGCGGCTACGAACCCGCGAAGATCGCCTTGCGGCGGGCCGTGAGTCTCGCGTACGACCGCGACGGGGCTATCCGGCAGCTCTCGAATGGCCAGGCGGTCCCGGCGGACCAGCCGGTACCGCCGGGACTGTTCGGTCATGCGGCATCGGTGGGCGTCAAGACGCCGTTCGACCCGGCGGCGGCGCGTGCGCTGCTCGACCGCTTTGGATACAAGGACCGCGATGGCGATGGCTATCGAGAAACGCCGGAAGGCAAGCCGCTGACGATCGCCAAGGGTTCGACCACCGACGCGACCGCCCGGGCGAGCGACGAGCTGTGGAAACGCAACATGGACGCGATCGGAGTCCGCATCACGTTCGTGAAGAACAAGTGGCCGGAACTCAACAAGATGACCGAAGCCGGCCAGATGATGATGTGGGGACTGGGCTGGATCAGCGGCGTGCCGGATGGCGACGCGTTCTACAGCTACCTCGTGAGCCGCAACATCGGCACGTCCAACGACGCGCGGCTGCGCCTGCCCGAATACGATCGGCTGTACGACGAGGCGCATGCATTGCCCGACGGCCCGCAGCGCAATGCGCTGTTTCGCAGGCTGAACGAGCTGATCGCGAACTATGCGCCGTGGATCCTCGCCGATTATCCGTATCGGAACGACCTTTCGCAGCCGTGGCTGAAGGGTTTCAAGCCGAATGCGTTCCAGCGGTGGCAGTGGGCCTATTACGCCATCGACAAGTAGCACTAGAAGACGGTGTCGGGAAAACGCGTACACGGCGCCCCGACCGCCGCCGACAGTCATGCGGTGACCGAGCCGCTACGCTGCGATCGCTTGCGTGCGTCGCCGCGACGCATGCGCGCTCGGGCTCGCGGGTGATCGGCCACGTGGTGCGATCCCGGCGGCCCCCGGAGACGCACGAATGATCGCCCTCAAGTCGATCTGGCCGCTGATCAAGGAATCGGTATCGCAATGGTCGGAGGATTACGCGCCGAGCATGGGTGCCGCGCTCGCGTACTACACGATTTTCTCCATCGCGCCCTTGCTGGTCATCGCGATCGCTGTCGCAGGGTTCTTTTTCGGCGAAGACGCCGCGCGGGGAGAGATCTTCGCGCAACTTCGCGGCCTGCTCGGGGACGACGGCGCCGCGGCGATCCAGGGCCTGGTCAAGAGCGCCGGCGAAACGGGCAAAGGGACGTTCGCCGCGATTGCCGGCGTGGTCACGCTCCTCCTCGGCGCCACGACGGTGTTCGGCGAACTCCAATCGGATCTCGACCGGATCTGGGACGCGCCGAAGCCCGAGAAGTCCGGCCTGTGGGGCATGATCCATGGACGGCTGCTGTCGTTCGGCATGATCCTCGGCGTCGGCTTCCTGCTCCTCGTATCGCTCGTCCTGAGCGCCGGCCTGGCCGCGCTGTCGCACTTCTGGGACAGCTGGTTCGAGGAATGGGAGTTCGTGCTGCAGGCGATCAACTTCATCGTGAGCTTCGCGATCGTCACCGGACTGTTCGCGATGATCTACAAACTGCTGCCGCGCTGCCACATCGAATGGAAGGACGTCTGGATCGGCGCCGGAGTGACTTCGTTGCTGTTCTCGGTCGGCAAACTGCTGATCGGACTTTATCTCGGCAAGAGCGGCGTCGCATCGGGCTTCGGCGCAGCCGGCTCGCTGGTGATCGTGCTGCTGTGGGTCTATTACTCGGCGCAGATCTTCCTGCTCGGCGCTGAATTCACAAAGACGTACGCGTATTCACACGGGACGCGGCGCGCACAAGCGAAGCCCAAAGCGCAGGAGCGGCCGCGCAAGAGCGCGCAAGGCGCGGACACGACGGACGCATCGACCGGCAGAACCGACGACACCGCCGCAGCGGACGATCGGCAGGCGAAGGCGCCTCCGAAAGGCCTCGTGCCGATGAACGTCGGACACCCGCTGGCCGGAGAACCGCCGTTGTCGCGACCGGCGTTTGCGCGCTTTCGCATCGCCGCCGGCATCGCGGCGACGATCGGGCTACTTGCCGGCGAGATCGCCAATGAAATCCGGGTGCGGCGGATGAACCGTGGCGGCCGGCGCGGCTGAACTCAGAGCAATAACTCGCGCGGTACGGACTTTGGGGTCATAGCAATAAGTCGCGCGATAAATTGTTCGCCACGATCGAAAAGTCCATCGCGCGACTTAACGCTATAACCCCGAAGGGCCC
>DASSEA010000054.1:0-5940 GCA_035696805.1 Casimicrobiaceae bacterium | reverse complement strand
CGCGGACTGATCGCAGCGGGAACGGAAACGGGCCGCCTGTCCGAAGTGCTCGCGCGCCTCGCCGACTACCTCGATGCACGGCTCGCGCTGCGCCAGAAGTTCGTCGTCGCGCTCATCTACCCGGTGCTCGTCACCGTCATTGCAGTGGGTGTGATCGCCGTCCTGGTGACCTACGTCGTGCCGCAGGTCGTCTCGGTCTATCAGCAAAGCCGGCAGACGTTGCCGCTCTTGACGCAGGCGCTGATCGCGACGAGTGGGTTCTTCCGCGCGACCGGCGGCCTGTGGCTCACCGCGCTCGGCGCCGCGGTGGTTGCGTTCGCGGTCGCGCGCCGACGCGAGCGTGCGCGCGCAAGGATCGACGCGATGTTGCTGCGCATGCCCGGCATCGGGCGCCTCGCGGCAGGACTCGACACGGCTCGCTACGCGAGCACGCTCGCGATACTCGTCGGAAGCGGCGCACCGCTATTGCGCTCGCTGGACGCTGCGGCGGACGTCGTGCGCATGATTCCGCTTGCGAGCGCAGCGCGCAGGGCGTCGGGTCTGGTGCGCGAAGGCGTGTCGTTGTCGCGGGCACTGAAGGAACAAAAGGCGTTTCCCCCCGTTCTCATTCATCTGATCGCCAACGGCGAGCAAAGCGGAACGCTCGCGCCGATGCTCGTCCGCGCCGCCGCCGAACTCGAGCGCGAAGCGGAAAGGCGCCTGACGTGGCTGGCGGCGCTGATCCAGCCGACGCTGATCGTGGTGATGGGCGGGATCGTCCTGGTGCTCGTGCTCGCGGTGATGCTGCCGATCGTGACGATGACCCAGCTGGTGAGGTAGGGTGCGGGGTATGGTCGGCGTTCGAAGCGCGCTCGTTTCGCGCATCATTGCCATCCTGGGGTTTCTCGCCTTCGCGGCGAGTGCGCTCGCCGCCGATTTGCCGTCGAAGTTCGATCCTTCCCGCGACGCAGCGGCGGACGTCGCGCACGCCGTCGCGCTCGCGAAGGCACAGGGCAAGCGCGTCATCGTCGACGTCGGCGGCGAGTGGTGCACGTGGTGCCACATCATGGATCGTTTCATCGCCGCCCACGACGACGTACGATCACTGCTCGACGCGCACTACGTGTGGGTCAAGGTCAACTATTCGAAGCAGAATCCGAACGAGGCGCTGCTGGCCCGCTGGCCGAAGGTCGCCGGTTATCCGCATCTGTTCGTACTCGATGCGAGCGGCGCGCTCGTGCATTCGCAGGACACGAGCGCGCTCGAATCCGGCCGGAGCTATGACGCCGCGCGTTTCATCGCGTTTCTCGCACGCTGGTCGACAAGCGGCGACCGGCGGGCGTCAGTCGTCCTCCACTTTCACCAAGGCGCGCATCCACGGATGGATGCAGCACTGGAACAGGTGATCGCCGCTGCCAAGGCCGCGTAGGTCGAGGCGTCCGCCGGCAGGAATGTCCGTGGAGCCGGCGCATTCGGGCGCAGGCGTGAGCCCTTCGTTCAACGGGGGCACCTTGCCGCCGCCGAAATCGGCGACCTCGGTAAACGTGTGCGTTCTGCCGCCGTCGTTCGTGACGCGCAACGATTCATCCGGCCGGAGCTCCGTGAACGAAGGCTGGAAGCGCCACCCCGGATGCCCGACGACGGCGGAAGACAGCACCGAGTGCAGCAACGCGCTGAACTCGGCGAAGGTCACGTCGCCCTCCTTGAGGAGGCAGCCGCCGGTCGGCGCCCACGCGGGATCGTTCGGGTCGCAATAGTCGACGATCGAAATCTTCCCCGCCGCGGACGCCGCGGAGGCCATGCACAGCATGCTGGCGGCCAGCGTGAATTGCACGAATTTGCGCATCGGAAACTCCTTTCAATGGGAAGCAACGTCAGTCGAACGGACTTGTGCGGGCGACGCAGGCGCGGCATTGGACCGCGGTGTTTCGGCGACGAGCCCGCGCAATTCTGTGGCGATCAACGCCGGCGACAGGTCGGGATGCAACTTCATCCAATGACCCGTCACAGCGTTGCCGGCAATGAAGAGCGTCGTATGCGAGCGCGGGTTTCCCGTCCACTGACCGAGCCGGCGCAGCACGTCGTCGACATCGTCGCTGCGGCCCGTCAGAAACGTCCATCGCATGCCGGCACCGAACGTTGCCGCATAGCGTGCGAGCGCCGCGGGCGTGTCGTGCCCGGGATCGACGGAAATCGAAACCAGCCGGACATCCGCCGCGTCCTCGAGCAGCGCCTGCACCGCTGCCATCTTCGCCGTCTGCATCGGGCACGTGTCCGCGCACTGCGTGAACACGAAGTTGATCAGCACGACGCGGTCCTTCAATACGTCGGAATAGAACCGGACTTCTTTACCGCGCTGCGTCAGCAGTCGACGGTCGCTGAAAAACATTCGTGCAGCGCGCTCGCGCGCGTCGTTTGATGCGCCGCCGCGGTCCGGCGTCGTGAGCGTCGCGTGCGCCGGTTCGCGATTCCGCAGCGTCTGCGTGTCGGACACGATCGCGTGAACGCCTTCGTGCGCGAAGGCGCAGACGGGGACCACAGCTGCCGCGAGCAACAGTGCACGGATCCGCACGCGTTTCCTTGAGAGAACGACGCTCTGGATCAAACATCCGGCGCGGCAACGCTATTCCATCGCCGCACGAAAAGGAATCCTCCGCGCAGGCGCGCGGGAACGCCGCTGGCCGCTGATCAGCAGCGAGTGCGCGTCAGCGGGCGCTAGGCGACGATTGACGCCGGGCGTGCTGCGCAAGCGCCCACGTGACGTGGTCGCGGACGAGGCGTGAAGGATCGTCGCGGCGCCGTTGCAGCGCCTCGATGATGTCGGCGGTCGACGGTGCATTGCCGAGCGCAACGGCGATGTTCCGCGACCACCGTTCGTAACCGATGCGGCGAATGGCGCTGCCTTCGGTGCGCTGCAGGAACTCCGCCTCGCTCCACGCGAAGAGCGTCGTCAATCGCTCGCCATCGAGGCCGTGGCGCACGGCCGCGAAATCCGGGGCGGTCGCGGCGACCGCGTGACGATTCCAGGGGCAGGCCGCCTGGCAATCGTCGCAGCCGAAGATCCGGTTGCCGATCAGCGGACGCAATTCCTCCGGAATGGCGCCCTTGAGCTCGATCGTCAGGTACGAGATGCAACGGCGCGCATCGAGTTCGTACGGCGCGACGATCGCGCCGGTCGGACATGCGGCGATGCACGCCGTGCACGTGCCGCAATGCGCGCTGACGGCGGTCGTCACGGGCAACGGCACGTCGGTGAAGATCTCGCCCAGGAAGAACCACGAGCCCACGTCGCGCGTCAGCAGCAGCGTGTGCTTGCCGCGCCAGCCGAGCCCAGACTTCGCGGCGAGCACGACCTCGAGCACCGGCGCACTGTCGGTGAACACACGGCACGCGAAGGGCCCCGCCTCCTCGGTGATGCGCGCCGCCAGTTGCGCAAGACGCTTGCGGAGCACCTTGTGATAATCGCGGCCCAGTGCGTAGCGCGCCACGTAGCCGCGGTGTGGGTCGTCGAGGATTTCGCGCGCTGGCCGCGCCACCGCCGGCCAGTAGTTGATGCGCACGGTGATCACTCTCAACGTCCCCGGCACGAGCGCCGCAGGTCGCGCACGCTTCACGCCGTGGCGCGCCATATAATCCATCTCGCCATGACGCCCGGCGCCGAGCCAATTCAGCAGGCGCACTTCGTCGTCCGCGAGATCGACGTCCGACACGCCGACCGCGTCGAATCCGAGTTCACGACTCCATGCCGCGATCCGTTCGCCGAACGCGGCCCAATCGCGTTCGCCGCTACGGCTCGCGCACGTTTGCGCGACCGGAGCGTCGCCGTCGGCCGGGCAGTCGCGCACGGTCTGCGAGTCGATCGGCGTCACGCTCGCGACCCTTCGACGTGTCGACGCTGACGCTGCACCTGCCGGATGCCGCCGCCACCGAAGCCTGCGGCGCCCGCATCGCGCCATGCCTTCACGGCGGAATGATCGTCACGCTCCAAGGGGAGCTCGGCACGGGGAAGACGACGCTCGTCCGCGGTCTGTTGCGCGCACGCGGCGTGGAAGGGCCGATCAAGAGCCCGACATACACGCTGGTTGAACATTATCCGGTTTCGAGCTTATACTTTTATCACTTTGATTTTTATCGCTTCGCGCGTGCGAGTGAGTGGGATGACGCGGGGATGTCCGACTATTTCCGCGACGACGCCGTGTGCGTCGTCGAATGGCCCGAACGCGCGGGCGACCGGCTGCCACCCGCCGACCTTGCATTATCGCTTTCCTACGCGGCCGAGGCTCGCGGGCGCAATCTCGTTGCGATCGCAAACAGCCCGGAGTGCGATCGATGTTTGAACGCCCTGCGCGCCACCGGCGCGTCGCCGGCCTGACCGGGATCTCGATCGAGCGCAGGCGCGCGTTGCGCTGGCTGCTCGTACCCGCCGCGCAATGGGCGTCACCGGCGGCGTGGGCGGATGCAGCGCGAATCGCGTCGGCGCGGCTGTGGCCGGCGCAGGACTATACGCGCGTCATTTTCGAAGCGGCGGCGCCGATCGAGCATCAGCTCGTCGTGCTGCGCGACCCCGATCGGCTGGTGCTCGATCTCGCGCGGCTCGACCGTTCGCGCGAACTCGACGAACTGCCGTCGCGCGTGCAGGCTGCGGACCCCTATATCGGCGCGATTCGCATCGGTCAGCCGGGCGACGGCTTTTTGCGCGTCGTGCTCGATCTCAAGACCGACGTGCGCCCGCAGGTGTTCGCGCTGAAACCCGTCGCGGAGTTCGGGCATCGGCTCGTCATCGACCTCTATCCGCTGATCGCGATCGATCCGCTGATGGCGCTGGTCGAGCGCGAACGCACTGCGCCGGAACCCGCGCGGGCCGCGCGTGCGCTGCCGCAGCAGCAGGCGTCACGCCGCGAGCAGCAACCCGCATCGCCGCGACCACAATCCGTGCGTCGCGTGACCGTCGCGATCGACCCGGGCCACGGCGGCGAGGATCCGGGTGCCGTCGGACGTCGCGGCACCTACGAGAAGAACGTCGTGCTCGACATCTCGCGCAAGCTGAAGCGCGTGCTCGATCCGGACATGCGGGTGATGCTGACGCGCAACGACGACTTCTACGTTCCACTGGCCGAACGCGTGCGCAAAGCGCGGCGCGTGCAGGCGGACCTGTTCGTCTCGATCCACGCCGATGCGTTTCGCGAGCCATCGGCGCGCGGATCGTCGGTGTTCGCGCTGTCCGAAAACGGCGCGACGAGCGCTGCGGCGCGCTGGCTCGCGCAGCGCGAGAATGCCGCCGATCTGATTGGCGGCGTGAACCTCGACATCAAGGATGGCGCGCTCGCGCGGACGCTGCTCGACTTGTCGCAGACCGCGCAGATCACCGACAGCCTGAAGGTCGGCCGGCAGGTGCTCGACGGGATTGCCACCCACAATGCGCTGCACAAGCCGGCGGTGGAGCAGGCAGGATTTGCGGTGCTGAAGGCGCCGGACATCCCGTCGATCCTGGTCGAGACGGCGTTCATTTCCAATCCCGACGAGGAGCTCAAGCTGCGCAGTCCGCGCCACCAGCAGCAATTCGCCGACTCGATCGCCGACGGCATTCGCCGGTATTTTGCGAAAAGCCCGCCGCTCGCTCGCGCATGAGACTTTGGGGTCAGAGCAATAAGTCGACTTATTGCTCTGACCCCGAAGTCTAGAATCGCGACATGCCGCGGTTCCTCATCGTCTTCATCGTGCTGCTCGCAGTGTCGTTCGGACTCGAACTGACACCGTGGGCGCAGGCGTGGATCGTGACGCCGTGGACCGACACGGTCGCGCGCATCTCGGGTACGTTGATGCGAACGTTCGATGCGACGATCACGACGACCGGCAACGTGATCGCCTCGACGGCGAGCGCGTTCGCCGTCGCGATCGAAGCCGGCTGCAACGGCGTCGAAGCGACGCTCGTGCTCGTCGCTGCGATGCTCGCATTCCCGG